>CP029803.1:2465000-2633965 GCA_003226295.1 Candidatus Moanabacter tarae
CCGGCTCGATAAAGCGGCGGGAGAAACATCCTTGCTACTAAAAAGGCTGATATGATCCCGCCAATATTAAGTATCACATAGGTTAGGTCTCCTCCGTAGGCGAGTTGTGGGACGCTGACAAAAGTCGCTGCACTCAAGGTAGTAGCAAGCACCGACAACGCGACAGCCCAAGAAGGCATATCTCGATCTCCCAAAAAGAAACTTTCTCTTGTGTGTTGGTTTCGTGAGGTCAGGTATCCTATTATAACCAGCAGAAGCAGGTAAGCCCCGACAACTATCCAGTCGAAAGCGGAAAAGATTCCTACGCCAATTCTCATGAGTGAGTGGTCTCGGATGTGCAGTCTACGCAATAGCAAGTTGACGAGTCCGGAAAGGCAGGTTGATGGACTTAGAGAGCATCAATCTCCTTTCGTGCAAGGGGAAACCGGGCACGTGAGGATGCCGAAAGCAACTTCAATCGAACTGTTTCCCGAAAATTGATCGACCGATTTCGTTGGCATATGCGTAATTTTATCTCTTGTTGGCATTGGGGTTTCCTAGTTTAGTTGCCTGCTTCTAGAGGCCTCCCTGCCCCAGGGTTTGTCTCAGAATACGACAAGCTGATTACTGTTAATATGAGCTATCAGGTTTGCACTCAAAAAAGTCTGGCCGCTTTACCAAAAGACGCTGTAGATTAGTCTAATCACTTTCAGAGATTGGTGGACAGTGAATTTCATTGTCTAATGCTATCGAATTTTTTTGCACGCGAGTATCTCAGACTCGATAGATATTGAAGAGTGGGACTTTAGGTAAACTGAACTTAGCCGAGCTCAACTATTTTATCCTTCAGGATTTGAGATTCTTTATTGAATGGACAGACGGGGCACCTCTGGCTCATAAGATCCTCTGATATGGCTAATTCCCCCCTAAAGATCGATTTATACAGTGACACAGTGACCCGTCCAACGCCTGGGATGCGCGACTTTATGGCGAAAGCCGAAGTTGGGGATGAACAAAAGAGGGAGGACCCGATGACGAGCGCTCTAGAAGATAGGGTTGCTGCTCTTTTGGGGAAGGAAGCGGCCATATTTCTTCCTTCCGGTACAATGTGCAATCAGATTGCAGTTCGGGTTCACTGCGGACCAGGAGATGAAATTATACTCGACCGAACCGCACATATAAGAAATTCAGAAGGCGGAGGAACTGCTGCACTCACTGGTGCTTCGATATACCCACTGGATGGAGAGCAGGGGATCTTTACCCCAGCTCAGCTACTTGGCGCCGTTCGGCCGATCAACAACCATTATCCGCGTTCCCGCTTGCTGGTGGTTGAGCAGACATCCAACGGGGGTGGCGGCTCGATCTGGCCGATAGAGGTGATTGAGAAAGTCTGTTTGCTCGCAAATGCGCATGGGTTAAGCTGCCATATGGACGGAGCAAGGCTTCTTAACGCAGTGAGTGCGACTCGAATTGGAGCCGAGGATTACGCTGCTTTCTTTGACTCCGTTTGGATTGACTTTAGTAAAGGCCTTGGTGCTCCAGTAGGGGGGGCCCTGGCTGGCAGCCGGGACTTTGTCGAAGAAGCTTGGCGCTGGAAACATCAATTTGGGGGGGCAATGAGACAGTCAGGAATTATTGCTGCCGGTGCACTCTATTCTCTCGAAAACAATGTGGCTAGGCTGTCCGAGGATCATGAGAATGCGCGCCTGTTGGCCAATGGACTAAGAGAAATCGAAGGTATCGAAGTCGAGCCGGTAGCAACAAACATGGTTTTTTTCGATGTTGGGGGCCTTAATCTAACGGCCCAGCAGTTTAATGAACGGTTGCTGGAAGCCGGTCTTCGTGTTTCAACCCCCGCTTCCACACGTTGCCGAGCAGTCACCCATCTTGATATCTCAAGGGCTCAAATTGAGGAGGCAGTGAAGATCATAAAAAAGATAGCGTTAGGTAAATGAGGTTAACGACGCAATTGAGAGACATGCTCAGAATAAAACCGGATCATTGCTCTCTATATTAAACTGGGTTTCTACAATCCTCTCTCATTGGGTTACAGCGAAAAAAAACGACCGGGGCGGTCTCAATGAGCAATTCTTTTCTTTGATTCCGCATTTTGACTTCGAATTTGACTATGCCTCGGTCGGGCTTGCTTTTGGAGCGCCTTGCTTCCGTGACTTTGGCCACAAGGGCAACTTTGTCACCAGGACGCATAGGATTTGGCCAACGGATGTAGTCGATACCGGGAGAGCCGAGGCAGGTAGAATTTAGGATAAAAGAATCGGCCATGAGGCGCATCGAGATCGCGCTAGTATGCCAGCCGCTGGCAATGATGCTATCGAAGATCGAGGGGGTATTCCCCTCTTTGCCAGTGTGAAACGACTGAGGATCGTACTGGTGGGCGAATTCGAGAATCTCTTGGACTTCTACACGCCTTTGAACAGATTGGAATTCGCGGCCGACATAAAAATCTTCGAAGTACAGAATCATCGGTGAGGCTAAAGGGTGAATCCTAGGAGGAAAACCATAAAAGAGGAAAGAAATTGATGTTGAGAGTCAAAGACATATCATGGCTTCGACTTTCAATGTGGTGCTAGATCGCCTAGAGAATATTAATAGTTTAGTTCGAGCGATCAAAGATGAAAGATTTGCCGGCAGGAAGCGGGGCAAGCCGCTCTAGTACATGACGACGAGGATACTAGAGAAAGGGTCGATGCCTCGAAAATACAAGTGATGGAGGAGCAGAGGAAAGCCAGAGTTGATAAGTGGCTTTGGGCGACTCGGATTTTCAGATCGAGGTCCCGGGCGACTCAGGCCTGTCAGTTTGGTGATGTTTTGGTGAGGGGTAAGCGGGTGAAACCCTCACAAATAATCAGGGTAGGCGATATAGTGGAGGTAAATCGGGACGGATGGGTTCGGCAGATGAAGGTGGTTACCCCAATTGAGCAGAGGGTAGGAGCGAAACCGGCAGAAAATTGCTTTAAAGAGCTTGGTCCAAAGGCAGGTCCGAAGAATCGAGTGAGACAAATCGAGGAAGGAATTGCGTTCCGAGATCAGGGAGTTGGAAGACCCACTAAAAGGGACCGAAGAGAATGGGAGAGGAAGGTGAACTTTGGACAATAGACAGTCGATTATGATATGGCGGATTTGTTACTGGTTCCCTCTGGACAGACGGAGAATATTGAGGAAGTTTATTCCTACATGAACACCGATGGCATAGAAAAGAGTATCAGTCCAGAGGCATAAGGCGCCGAGAAACAGTCCTATTAGAAGAGCCGATAAAGGCCAAAAAAGCCAGGCCCGATTAGGAGGAATGTGAGCAGCACCAAAGATCAATGAGGAGACTATAAGACCGGTTTCATTGAGAAGCCATTCCCGAAAAAAGAGTTCTTCGGCAATTCCGCTACATAGGGCAATCAGGAAAATTTGGCGGTGATTTAATAGGCCAAACAATGCCTCGAGATCCCTCAGGTTTCTTTGTAGTGTTCTCCATTTCTTAACAGAAAAAATTGAGGCCAAATGGACAATTAGGATGACAGATATAGAGAGGGAGGTAGGTCCCAACCAATCTCGACTGGGGAGATAGCTTGGTTGGTAAAAGTCCGGCGAGGTGTTTACTCGAAGGGAAATCAGAATCACTTCCGACAGTTAGAATCATTCGCTTTTAACAAATAGTAACTATAGGAGGATGATAGAGGTTTGACTTTAGAAGAGAACAAAAACGGTATCGGTGTGTGGAAGCAAAATCACGAATAGACGCACTAGCACTCCTGCTGGAATATACTAAGAGTGATAGTTTGATCAAGCATAGTCTTGCAGTGGAGGCAGCTCTCATATGGTACGCCTGCTATTTCAACGAGGACCAGGTATTATGGGGCAACACCGGTCTGCTTCACGATTTTGACTATGAGCAGAATCCTGATTGTAGTGAGGCTGGGCATCCCTTTGTCGGATGTGCGATATTGAGAGAACAAGGGTATCCTAGGGATATGATTGAAGCTATTTTAGGCCACGCCACTTATTCTGGAGTCTCGCGCAGAACCTTACTAGCGAAAACGCTTTTCGCTTGCGATGAATTGGCTGGTTTGATCGGAGCCTGTGTCCTGATTCGACCGGATCGATCGATTCATTCTTTGGAAGTGAAATCAGTACGTAAAAAGATGAGGGATAGTTCATTCGCGCGGGCTATCAATAGAGAAGATATCGTTACAGGTGCCGAGGAACTGGGAATTGAAATGAGCGAACACATTGAAAATGTGATTAAGGGGATGAGGATGATAGCTACAAGGACAGACAGGTAGAAGTTAGTCGATTTCCTGGGTCTATCGCTCGCTAGGGAAAAGATAGCTTTTTTATTTTTGAAAGTTTACTGATTGAGATAGAGTTCCGTAGCTAAGTGGTGGCGAATAGAGGTTTAATACTGGGTGAATCCAACCTGTTTATAATGTCCAAACTCTGGAATTGTCTGTTGGCGGGAATGACATTCAGTATACCCGGAAGAATTCTAGTGAGTACGAGTAAAAAGTTGCCCAGGAATATAGCAAAAACAATGATCCGAGTAGATACCGCTGTCCGGTCCTGGGAAGAATCGATTTGCTCGGATGGGGTTTTTCATCGAAATTGTCACCATGAGTTCTGAAAAATCTGTTGTTTTGACTGCCTGTCAACCTACCGGGCGACTCCATCTTGGCAATCTTCTTGGGGCAATCAGAAACTGGGCCGACATGCAAGATGACTATGAATGCTATTTCCCCATTGTTGATATGCATGCCATAACTCTGAAATACGATCCGGCTGAATTGCGGCGAGGTACGATGGACTGTGTTGCGGAGTATATGGCCTGTGGGCTTGATCCCCGGAAATGCCATATCTTCGTGCAGTCTCAAGTAAGAGGGCATGCCGAACTGGCCTGGATTCTAGGGTGCCTGGTCCCGATTGGGCAGCTGCACCGAATGACTCAGTTCAAAGAGAAATCAGCGAATATGGACGGAGCTTCGATTGGCTCCGGATTGCTCAACTATCCAATACTTATGGCCGCGGACATACTCCTCTACAATGCAGATGTTGTCCCGGTGGGAGAAGACCAAAAACAGCACCTTGAATTGACTCGCGATGTGGCTGAAAAATTTAATCGGAGTTACTCAGAAACATTCAAGTTACCAGAGCCCTATATACCTAAGACTGGTGCCAGGATCATGTCCTTACAAGAGCCCGATCGTAAAATGGCTAAGTCGGACCCTAATGAGAATGGAGTAGTTTTTTTGCTTGATCCTCCTGGGATCACGAAGAAGAAAATCATGAGTGCGGTGACAGACTCGGGTCGGGAGATTGTCGCTCGCAAGGACAAGCCAGGCATCACAAACTTGTTAACAATCATGAGTTGCGTGACAGGTCGATCGATTGGCGAATTAGAGAGTCGATTTGAAGGAAGCGGTTATGGCGAGTTCAAGCAGGCTGTTGCGGATGCAGTGGTTGATCGTCTGATACCCATACAGGACAATCACACTCGACTAGTCTCAAATCGCGAGCACTTGGAGTCTGTATTGGCTGAAGGAAAAACTGCGGCACAGAAGAGAGCTACAAAGATTATACGGACCGTTTACAGAAAAGTTGGATTTCTCGAAGATTTCAGCTTTAGTTGATTTGGGTTGCGGCATCAGCAACATAACTCTTAAAAGGTTCTTCCCGTAGGAAATCGCCTTAGAACGAATCAGCTCCTGGAAATGAAACTCTCTTCTTTACCTTCGCTTTCTAAATGGCCCTTCATATTAGGCGATCTAGTTATCATTGGGATCGCCTTTTTGGTAGCGGTTTTTGCTCCTAAGCCGTATAATGCCATCACTGCGTCTTCCATAATATTGTGTGGGACCATTGGGATTCTGATTTTTTTCGCGCCCTTTGTAATTGAGTATATATCTAAGCTTTGGGTGGCCAAGAAGAGCTACGAAGAGACAATAGAGGATCAATTCGACGGTCTTGTGAAAACTGCTGCCGAGATTGATCAAGTGGTTCAGGTTCTATCTGGGCTCGCGAAGAACCATAGTTTTAGCGCCGAAAGGATAAGAGATTTCGATACTCAACTTGAGGAACGTTTGTCCCGGATCGAAAGTAAGGTTAATACGGTGGCTGATGCTTTTGATCAGAAAATCGATCGTTTCTTGAAAAGGTTGGAGGATAAAGAAAACGACGAAGTGAAAAATCTGGTTACGGAAATTGGACAGATGATCGAAAGGCACTCTAACTTGCTGGGCAATAAGGAGGATTCTAGCATCGAACCAGAAATGATCCCTGATCTTCTTGAACCTGAAGGGGATAGCGTGCCGGCGGAGACAGAATTGTCCAGTGTCCCGGAGGGGGCAATGGATTCGATAAACAATGAAGATGCCTCCGTTGAAAGCGATTCAGAGCTGGAGTTCGGGGAGGAAGAGATCTTGCAGGTCGATACGGAATCCGAATTGCTCGTCCCTTTTAAAACCCTGGCGGCTAATGCCTCTTCCCTTAGCTTGGTGGCGGTTGTTAATGTTGGTATCGGCAACACTCTCTTTGTTCGAGGAGATGGACCAGGTCTCAGCTGGACAGAAGGAGTCCCGATGAAGTTCTTAGAAATAGGAAAGTGGGAGTGGTCTATCGACAACGCAGATGAGCCGGCTGTGATTCAAATCTTTAAGAATGACGAGATCTCAGCATTTGGAGAGGAGATTAATGTTGGGTTAGGGGAAAGAGTTGAAGTTCACCCAAAATTCCCGACTTAGAAGGCTTCTGAAACAAGTTGGATAGACTACTTTAATGTGCACTTATTAGCACGTCAGGATTTTGGGAAAAGCAGATTCTAGTCTTATAGGCCTGGAAATTATGTGGGAAAAACTAATTAGAATGATTTTGGTTAATTAGTTCGGATATATCTACTTTGTTTGGATCTGAAGGCCTTTATCGGAAGTTCTGTATTACTGAGTTGCCCATAATTCCTTGGACCGCCTAGCCAACACTCAGGCTTGGTGAGCTTTGGATTTCATAATTTGTCTCCGTGCCGGAAGAAAAAGTGCAAAAAAGGCGGCGAGGATTGGAAGGAGAGCGAGGAATTGTAGAGCGTTGGCAAGACCAAAACGATCCGCGAAGAAACCGACTAGGGGAAGACTTAACGCTGCGAGTCCCCAGCTAAATCCAAGAGGAATACTCGATGCAAAGGCAGCGTTTTCCGGAGCCACTTCCTGAGCGAGTGCGACCAGTATCGAATTCGAAGCCATGATACCCAAACCACCGAGGGTGAGCCAAAAATAGCTGACAAGTCCTTCAGTTTGGAGATAGGCGAAAAGGGTAGGCGATGCCATAAAAATAGAAATCCAAACAATCGCTTTGGAATTCCGCGGGTTGGCTAGATAACCTGCAAGAAGACTACCTGACACTCCGGCAAAGTTGTAAATAGCGAGAATCATTCCGCCTTCTACGAGGGATAGCCCACGGTCATTAGCAAGTTGAGTTATGTAGAATCCAAATCCTACAAAGGTGATAGTTCGTAATACGACCACAATGGCTATTAGGGAGAGAGGACTCGCGGATCGACGAATGGATTGTAAAAGAGAGTGAAAACTGACACGAGCGGTTGATGCATTTTCTAATGGTACATAAAGTGATACGATCAGGACAGCGCATACCCCAGGAAGGCTTAGAAAGAAGAGTGAACGGATCCCAAAGGACTCAACAAACAGGGGTATCCAGAGGGGCGAGAATACGATGCCCAAGGTTCCGCCAAAAGTGAAAAGGGCGATCCCAAATGCACGGCGATCAGCGCTGAGGTCACCCGCCAAAGAAAATGCTTGAGGATGAAACGCGGCGACTCCTAAGCCCCCAAGTGCAAGAAAGACTGCCAAGGTCAGGTAGTTTGAAGCGAGGCCTAATAAAGGAACAAAGATCGCGGCTAAAAGGGCACCCCCAAGAATAAGGTTACGACGGCGCATACGGTCTCCCCATATGCCCATAAAGGGCTGGGTCAAATTGCACATCGAAAGGATCGTTCCTAGAAAGCCGGCCATTGCGAGTTGAAGGTCGAGCCTTTCAATGATTAGAGGAAGGATCGGCCACAACATGGTGGCGTAGAAGTCGACGCAAAAATGGGAGAGACTGAGAAGAAGAAGACGGATTCTTTGCACAGGCTAAAAGCTTATCGGACTTAGTTCCTGGAATATAATGCAATAGGTAAATCTCGTTTGATGGGTGCCTAGCAAGAGAAAACTGTTGGATCGAATTTGGTTGAGGTATATAAAGGATGACTTTGGTCTGAGATAAAACGATGTTGCCAAGATTAAAATCAGCGGTCTCCAACCTAGAAGAGATACTTGATTGTTTGGCGAACTTGTACGAGAATTGCCAAGACTGGATATTTTATGAGAGATCCCTATTTGCAAAGGAACTTCAACTTAAGACAGTTACGCTGAGTGTATGAAAAACAAGTCGATTCGGATTTTGGTGGTGGGGCTTGGTCGGATGGGGTGTTCTCACTTGAGGGCCTATGTGAATCTGGAGGGGTTTGAAGTGGTGGGCTTGTGCAAGCGATCTTGGAACAAGGTTGATCATCTACCTGCTGAGGTGGATAAAGTACCTCGGTTTGAGTATTTTGAGGAAGCGCTAGAACGACTGAAGCCGGATGCAGTTTCGATCAACACTTTCACTGATACCCACGCAGATTACTCAATCAAGGCGATTGAAGCAGGAGCGCATGTCTTTGTGGAAAAGCCTTTAGCGGAGACGATTAGAGATGCAGCGCGGGTTGTGGAGAGAGCAAAGGCTGCGAAAAGACAGGTTGTGGTCGGCTACGTTCTTAGGCATCACCCTTCGTGGTCCAAACTGGTTAAACTTGCGCGAAACCTCGGGAAACCGTTGGTGATGCGAATGAACCTCAATCAACAGAGCAGTGGCGAAGAGTGGAAGTGGCACAAGAACTTAATGGAAACGCTCTCGCCGATCGTCGATTGTGGCGTGCACTATGTCGATATCATGTGTCTGATAACGGGTGCTAAACCAATCCGAGTCCATGGGGTGGGCGCACGTCTTTCTAATGAGATTGCACCGGATATGTACAATTTCGGACACTTCAACGTCGCTTTTGACGACGGATCAGTGGGATGGTATGAAGCAGGCTGGGGTCCCATGATCAGCGAAGAGGCCTTTTTCGTTAAAGATATCATGGGACCAAAGGGTAGCGTCAGTATAAGTCTTAAACCTGGAGCCGAGCACGGCGCGAGTGCGGACATGGAAACGCATACAAAAACGAGTTCAATCCGCTACCACCGTTCTGCGATGAACGCAGACGGAGATCTTTCTCACCAAGATGAGTGGATCGACACCGAGGATGAACCTCTCCACGATGAATTATGTGAGAGAGAACAGGAGTTTTTCCGCGATGCTATTTGGAATAATGCTGATTTAACCTCACACATGGAGGACGCAGTTAGTAGCCTCCGAATAGTTTTGGCGGCGGATGAATCAGTGCGAACGGGGAGAGTAGTGGAACTTTAAGAGGTAAAACTTTGGTTTCCCTAGCAATAAAATCGAAGACAGTGACATCGTAATTCTTCGTTAGGTGCTCGGACAAGAGTCTGGAGTACTGCAAGATTTCGTAAAGATCTACCGAATAAGATCCGAGACCTTAGCCCCAAGCGTACTGAATTATTAAAATTCTCTTTCGATAATTGAAGGTATTATTTACAGAACAACATTGTGGACACAAAAGGTGGGCTAAGTTCTTTGTGGCAGATTCCTAACTTTCCGGGACCAAAGCTATCAAAATCATACGAAGGGCTCCCAAGGCAGTAAGAGCAATAACAGCCGCGTCGAAGAGTTTTGGTTGGATGTGCGGGAGTGTCCATTTTCCTAGAAAAGCTCCCAAAGCGATGGCTGGGACGATTAATGCATTAAATCTGAGGGAGTGCCAGGTGATCATTCCGAGTCCTATGTAGAGAGGGATTTTTATCCCATTAATGATCAGATAGTACCAAGCGCCTGTTCCGATAAATTTCTCTTTGGAAAATCCCATGGCTAAAAGGTAAATACTCATAATAGGTCCCGCTACGTTTCCGACAGTAGTAGCGAAACCGGCGAGCCCGCCCATCATCAGAACGACTGACTTTTGGTTAGAAATGAAATGCCGGGAGATTTGTTGGCCTGCAAGATGTAAGCCCAAGAGCAACAGGATTAACCATCCCAATAGCGGAAGTAGAGTGGCGTTATTTAGCCACCATAGAACAAAGCCTCCAACAGTGATACCGGCAATAAGCCCCGGTATCAGACCAAGAAGTCGTGGCCAGTTGGCATGGTGCCTGTACCAAACTACGGAGAAAAAATCTCCCGTGAGTAGCATTGGGGCTAGAACCCCTACTGCTTCCTTGGGAGGGAAAATTATTACCAAGACAGGTACAACGAGAATTCCTAGGCCCGGAACTGCTGATTTTGAGAAGCCGACCATTAGGCCCGCCACGATAAAAATACTCCAGGATTGGATATCCATTATTTCGAGGTTATCGTCTGCGCCCTAGTTGAGAAGGTTCTCCCATTAATCAATTTTGACGACTACTAGAACCAAGACAGAGGGGTAGGTCTATGATGCAACTTCGCCGAGATAGCGAATACGGAGGAGAATTGTGGCATCGGGGATTTTCAGCTGGCTTTCGAGACGCGGCTTCGAACCCGGGTTCCCGCTTTCGCGCTCTTTCGGATCATGTCCATGAGTCGAGCGAAGCGGAGGCCAATTTCGGGTGGGCAGGGATTTTCAAGCTTACCTTGTCGAACGTGAAGAAACTGTTGCCAAACGCCAAGGGAGCGTCGAAAGGGCAGGGGTTTGTAATCGTTATCCGAAGCGGATCGGATCTTGAGATATTCTCCCCAAACTCCGATCTCGAGTATTCCTTCTCGGCCGAAAAGGCGAATATTTCCAATACAGGAGATGCTATCTCCAAAACCACCGAGCGAGAAGACAACTCCGTTGCGGAACCGCCCCGAGATTGTAGAATTTATTTCCACTGGGGCACCAGAGTTGTCGAGCAAGGCGGAAACTTCGGCTACTTCGTCGCCGATGATGTCAACGACTGTGTTGATCATGTGGGATCCTGTGTCAAAGAGGAAGCCGCCTCCCGATATTCCCGAATTTTGGCGCCATGTGCCTTTAGTGATAGTTTTCCATTTCTGGTGTACGGATGCCGCAACTCCGGTGACTTCGCCAATCCTTCCAGCGGCTATCATTTTCTTTGCTTTGTGAGTAGCAGGAGAAAGGCTGCCTGGAAAGGCTACAACGAGGATTCTCCGGGCTTTATCACGCACTCGAATGAGCTGACGGGCCTCGTTGGTATTCATAACCATCGGTTTTTCCAAAAGAACGTCGAGACCGGCGTTAAGACAATCCCGAGCGTTTTCGAAATGAAATTTATGCGGGGTGACGATAAAGGCGGCATCCGGGCGACTTTCATTTTCGAGCAATTCTGAAATCGTGTGATAAAATGGGGGAGATGTTTTGCCGTTCGACCTAAAAAGCTCGCGCGTAATTTTCCTCTGTTCTTCGCTGGTTTCCACCATCGCTTGAATTTGGGTGGTTCGCGGTTGTTTTAATATCTGGGAGATGTGATGGCGCGCCATGCCGCCGGTACCCACCAATATAGCATTAATTTTGGGCATAGTCTTGTTTGTTGGGCTGTTCAACTTAGCAACTAGGTATCGCTGTTTTCATGAATACAGGTTTCCCAAGAACTGGAAACGAAGAGCAACTTATAGTGCAATATCTTTTTCTAAATTTAACGAACGAAGACGGTATATTACCTTTCACTCCGAGCTAACGCGGCTCTGAAAGGCTCCAATTACGAAAGCACATGGATTGCTCCATTACTGAAATTCGTGGGAAAATCGCAGAGTTATGGATCTCTAACGGGACCGATGTTAGAGATTTCTGGATTGTGCTCGCAATAAAATATGCACAGGTATACTGTCCTTCTCCTTCCCAAGGAACAAGTATTTCTGATTGAATGTTGTTCATTCGGGATCCCGAGATTTTCCAGACTGCCTGGTACTAGAAATGGATAAGAACAGCATTGCTGATATTTTCCGTGATGTGGGAGTGCTTCTTGAGCTGAAAGGAGAGAACGCATTTAAGATCCGAGCCTATCAATCTGGTGCTCGAACTCTTGAAAGTCTGGAGGAAGAACTTTCGGTTTTAATTGCGGAAGACCGTCTAACGGATGTTAAAGGAATTGGGAAGGCATTAGCGGATAAAGTCTGCATACTTCACGGAGAAGGGGTTCTTCCATTTTATGAGGATTTGAGAGCATCTGTTCCGGATGGGCTAATCAACATGCTGGAAATTGCCGGCTTGGGAGCCAAGAAAATCAGAGCATTGTATGAGGCCTTGGGAGTTGATTCAATTGAGAAATTGGAAAAGGCTTGCCGGGAAGGGAGAGTCGCGTCGATTGCGGGTTTCGGAGCTAAGTCCGAAGAGAAGATTCTCATTGGCATCCGGAATCGGGAAGTCTACAGCAAGCGACACATCTGGTGGGATGCATTCGAGGTTGCCCAATCGATTCTGGAGGGTCTGAGAAAACTCCCGGCAGTTAAGAGGGCGGAACATGCAGGAAGTTTGCGTCGTGGTCTGGAGACAGTCGGAGATCTCGATCTCATCGTGGCCTCGGCTGATCCTTTGCCTATAATGAACTGGTTTATTCGCCAGAAGACGGTTGCGGAAGTCACTGCAATAGGGGAGACGAAATCGAGTGTTCGATTGCATGGCGGTTTACAGGCGGATCTTCGGATCGTGCCTGAGGTCCAGTTTTGCTATGCTTTACATCATTTCACCGGCTCTAAGGAACATAATGTATTGCTGAGGCAGCGGGCTCTGAGGCAGGGCTACAGCCTGAGCGAATGGGGGATTACCAGCAAGTCAGAAGAGGATGGTGAAAGGGAATGTGGATTCGATGCTGCGCCTGAGTCAGAGAAAGAGTTATTTGAGTTCTTCGGATTAGATTTCATTCCTCCAGAATTGCGGGAGGGTACATCTGAGATCGAGGAAGCGGAAAACCCCCCCCTTCCCAACCTGATTCGAAACGAGGATCTTAAGGGTGTCTTTCACAACCATACCACGGATTCAGATGGGCATAATACTCTCGAGGAGATGGTTGAGATGGCAGAGCGGATAGGATGGGAGTATATAGGTATTGCCGATCATTCCAAGGCAAGCTTTCAAGCAAATGGAATGAACGAAGGCCGACTTGCCAATCAGGTTGAATCGATCAGAGAGTTGAATCAGTCAGGGAAGTATAGGATTCATGTCTACACTGGAGTAGAGTGTGACATCCTCCCAGATGGAGAGTTGGACTTTGATGACGACATACTCGAGGAGTTGGATTATGTTGTCGTCTCCGTGCATTCATCTTTTTCCCAAAGCCGGGAAGCAATGACATCGCGTATCATTAAGGCTATAGAACATCCATCTGCAACAATGTTAGGTCATATAACGGGACGCGTCCTCTCGCGACGAGAAGGTTACCGTGTTGATCAGGAAAAAGTGATCGATGCGGCGGCGGCAAACGGTAAAATTATCGAGTTGAACGCGAATCCGCATCGCCTCGATATGGACTGGCGGCTTTGGAGGAAAGCTGCCGAAAAAGGAGTGCTTTGCGCCATCAACCCGGATGCGCACAGTGCTGATGGACTGTGCTATTATCGTGCTGGCGTGACTGCGGCTCGAAAGGGATGGCTTAAGGCGGACAACGTGCTCAACACCTGGACTAGAAAGAGAGTCTCCGAATACCTGAAATTGGGGTGAAAGATACCGTTGGATCAAAGCCGAATTGAGCAGTCGATTTCAGATCATTACCACTACTCATTCATAGAAAAACCCTTAAGGATTTCCAAAGGCTGATTTTTCTCTTTTCAAAAATTCTTATTCGGTTTAGCTTAAGTATCCATGAGGGTAGTCTTTTTCACCCTCAAACGTGAAAGATTCATGAAATTGCCCATACTTTCTCGTGTCGCTTACCTTTCACTTATCTGTCTGCTGATTTCAGTCTTTTCTTACTCAGCTGTGATAATTGTTAGAACCGCCCGTGAGCACGAGAGTTACTCCCAGCGGGAACGGGATTATCAAAAGAAGGCCGCAGCTGCTCAGAAAGAAGTGAAGAGCAAAGAAGAACACCTCCATCGAATGCAATCTGATTCCAAATACTTGGAAGAGGTCATTCGTATGCGATTGGGATACGCGAGAAGCAACGAATATATATTTCATTTTGAGTCAAAATGAGGGCGTGCAAGGTAGGATCACTGCCTTAGCACCTCGAGAATGAATGATTTTGCGGCATTGAGAGCGCGGTTTGCACGAGGTGGCCAATCCCAAGTTTTCCGATTCTGGGATCGGCTAGACCAGCGTGAAAAAGAGTTGCTGATTGGACAGACCAAGAAAATCGATTTGGAAAAAATCGTTGGGCTGACTTCGGGACTTACATTGCAGGAAGAAGAGGAAAAAATCGAAAATGCCGAAATCCGGCCGGCTCCCTCGATTGCCCATCCTAAAAACGGCGGCAATCCAAGAGTGTGGACGAGGGCGCGGACTGTTGGAGAAGAGGCACTTAGCTGTTCAAAGGTTGGCGTTTTGACTGTGGCTGGGGGACAGGGCACCCGCTTTGGTTATGATGGACCGAAGGGAACCTACCCAATTTCTCCCTTAACAGGTAAGTCTTTTTTTGAAATATTTGCAGAGAAGATCAGATATGCTCAAGAAGCCTATCAAACCAAGATACCTTGGTTCATTATGACTAGCAGAGAGAATCATGAGGAAACAGCGAGGTTCTTTCACGATAACGACAACTTCCAGCTTTTTCCGGAAGATGTGTTTTTATTTGAACAAGGAGAAATGCCCTCAGTCGATTTCGAGGGAAAGATCCTACTCGAAGATGCTGGATGCATCGCTATGAATCCTGATGGGCACGGTGGTTCCCTTCGGGCTTTAGTCCAAAGTGGCGCGGTTGAGCGGATGCGGCAAAAAGGTGTCGAAATAATTAGCTATTTCCAGATCGATAATCCTCTCGCTAACGTGGCTGATCCCGCCTTTGTCGGCTTTCACATCGAACATGGTTCAGAGTTCTCAAGCAAAATGGTGACAAAAACGTGTCCGGAAGAAAAGGTGGGACTTTTTTGTCTGGTAAGGGACCGTCTTAGGGTAATTGAGTATAGTGATTTAGCAGAGGAGGTTGCCGTAAAGCGTGATATAGAAGGTTGTCTCATTAACCGGGCGGGTAGTGTGGCGATTCATCTTTTGTCGCGTGGGTTTGTAGAGGAAATTGGCGGGAGCTTCGGGTCTGAGGTGTGCCTGCCTTTTCATCAAGCGAGAAAGAAAGTGGCTATAATCGATGAAAATGGGGAAAAGTTCGAGCCCGAACAGCCTAACGCGGTAAAGTTCGAGATGTTTATTTTCGACGCGATCTTATTTGCCAAGAATCCCATTGTAGTTGAGACACTGCGCTGCGAGGAATTCAGTCCGGTGAAAAATTTGGAGGGTCTTGATTCGGCTGAGTTCTATCGCGCCCAGCAGCTTCGACTATGGGCGCAGTGGCTAAAAAGGGTGGGGGTCGATCTTCCTTGTGACTCGACCGGTTTGCCATCGATCCGCATTGAGATAAGTCCGCTGTTTGCGTCTACCGAGGAGCAATTCGTTGAAAAGTGGCGGGAAATTCAGACGAAGCCGAAGGTGGAGGACGGGGCTTATATAGAATGAGTTTGTTAAGCTGAAAAGAGGATGAAATTGAAGGATACTATTATCGAAAGAGTGAAGAAAGCAGGGGAAGAGGGACACCTATTGTCTTCGGCGGTTGAGAATCTTCTCGACTGGTACGGTTTCGCTTCGTCCCTAGATTGGGCTTTCGACAGTATTGAAGAACTCGTCTCAGAGGCAGTATGGGATGAAATCAACGATCGATTTTACAAGCAACTCGACTTCGGGACAGGCGGGATGCGCGGTCGCACCATTGGGAAGTTTGTAACAAAAAGGGAAAAGGGTCACAATTCGAAAAGGGACACACTGGAACGTCCTGCTGTAGGGAGCGCTTTTTTAAACGACTTTAATGTTGTGCGCGCTACCATGGGTCTTTTCCGGTATAGCGATTTGTATCTCCGTAAGCAAGCTGCTGCATTCACAACGCCAAAACTTATAATCGCTCACGACGTTAGACATTTCTCACGGCACTTCAGCGAGTTAGCTGCATCAGTTTGGTCGCAACTTGGAGGTCAAGCCCTGGTATTTGACGGAGCAAGGTCAACGCCGCAGTTGAGTTTTACAGTGCGTCATCTTCAGGCTACAGCCGGGATTGTGATCACCGCCAGTCACAACCCTCCGCATGACAATGGCTACAAGGTGTACTTTTCCGATGGAGGCCAGGTTGTAGCGCCCCATGCAGATGGTATCCTCGAGGAGGTTAATCAGATAGATTGGGGGGAGGTTCCTGACTTTTTAGGAAAAGAATTGGACCATGTTGTTGTACTGCCGAAAGATCTGGATGAAGTTTATCTAGACTCCTTGGAAGAGAATGTAATCGATTCAGCCCTTTTACGGACACAGGCGCCAACAATTGTCTATACTCCTATCCATGGGACCGGAGGGATAGTGTCTGTTCCTTTGTTGGAACGCTTCGGGGTGAATGTGATTCCAGTCGAGGAGCAGGATACATTCGATCCTGATTTTTCAACGGTTAGTTCACCAAATCCGGAGAGTAAAGAAGCACTTCAGTTGGGAATCGAGCTGGGTCGACAGGTTGGCGCTGATGCAGTAATTGGAACTGATCCGGACTGTGATCGCATGGGCGTGGCGGTTCGCAAATCAGACGGGAATTTTCAACTACTAACGGGTAATGTTATTGGTTCTCTTCTAGCTGAGTATCGAATACGGAAACTCAAGGAGGTGGGAATCCTGCCGATAACTGGTACTCGTTCAGCGGCCCTTATAAAGACATTTGTTACAACCCCACTCCAGGCGACAATTGCGGAACAACATGGGTTGAAAGTAATCAACACCTTGACCGGATTTAAGTACATCGGGGAGAAAATTTTCGACTATGAGAAAATGCTTCTTTCACGGTTGCGATCAGAGAAGGGAATCAATTTAGATTATAATCGCAGCGATTTTCGTCGCCGTTCCGAGCTTCTCTTGAAATACAGTACTTTTTATGTGTTTGGGGCAGAGGAAAGTTACGGTTACCTGGCAAGCGATAGGGTCCGAGATAAAGATGGAAATGCTGCAGCCTTGATGTTTTGTGAGCTGCTAGCCTTTTTGAAGTCTAGTGGTCTCACTTTGGCAGACTTTCTCGATGAGATCTACATGAGATATGGTTACTATATTGAGGATCTCCTCAATATAGCTTTCGAGGGAGCAGCCGGCACTAGTAAGATTACCAGGATACTTGATTCTTATCGAAGTGATCCTCCCGCGAAGATAGGTGAATACAATATAATTGAATTCACTGATTTTGGAGTTGATGAAATTGAGGATGCCGACGGGAAACCAATACCCCGTCAAGATTTGTTTCTCTTGAGACTGGACAACGAGTATTCATACGCGGTCCGCGGAAGCGGAACCGAACCGAAGATAAAATTCTATCTGTTTGGGCAAGAGAATGTCAACGAACCTGCCGATCTGGTTGTAGTTAAGAAGAGAACCGCACGGACCATCAAAGAGATCAAAAAGGCGGTAGAAAAGGATGCCCAAGAGCGGGCGGGTTGAGTGAATAGAGAGCCTGATTGCTATCTTGTGCCAAGATTGTTGATTACTTTCCCTTGTGTTCAGCGTGTACCTTTATAGAGATACCTCCCCTAGAATTGAATTTGGCGAGGACTTCACACCATCTCGGTTTCAGTGCCTTAACAAGATCGTCCAGGATGATATTGGCCAGATGTTCATGAAAGATGCCTTCGGATCGGAAGCTCCAAAGATAGAGTTTGAGGCTTTTTGACTCTACGATTCGTTTGTTAGGTACGTAGCGAACTTCAATGCGGGCAAAATCCGGTTGACCAGTGACAGGGCAAAGGCAGGTGAACTCATTTGATTCAAGGGTAACCATGTAGTCTCGTCCCGGGTGCTTATTGGGGAATGTCTCAAGACTGCGAGCTGGCTTGGTAGTGCTACCCCCTAAAATCGACAGGTTCTTAACATCTGTTTTAGTGGTGTGTTTATGTGTCATGAGCTTACCTCATTTTAGATTGGGAATAGATAACCTTTCATAAAGGACAGGCGATTCTTCAATGATTTGATATCATATTCTTTTGAGAACAGATGCAAGTTCGCGGAGCTGAGGGTATCAGCGAATTGGGTGGAAGTCCTGCCAGACGTAAGTAGCCCATAGCGCTGTTAATATCACCTCAATTTTCTATTATACTCTACCAAAGGTATCTGGTGACTTGTGGTTGCTTTAATCTATCCTCCCCCGGGTTTTGTTCGCTTGGCTTTTTGGTTAGTGGAATGATGATTCAGCGTGGACCGGCTGATTTTGCTGCTTGAGGCTCTGTGAGAAAATCCATTAGAAAGCCTATTTCTTCTATTAATTTCACCTATGATAACTAGACGCTTCACAATTCCCGAAATTCGCAGGATAGAAATAGAGGAATTTAAGATCGAGGAGATTCCCGATGATGGTATCCTAATCGAGAACGAATTCACCGCTGTTTCGATTGGTACGGAAATCTATAATTGGACTATGGGAAGTGAACCGGGAGGCAAACCGATCTTTCCGAAAGCTACAGGTTATTGCAATGTCGGCCGAGTTTTAGAGGTAGGAGCAGCAGTTGAAGGAGTCTCAATTGGCGATCGAATTGCGGGACAGGGCATGCATGCTAGTCACAACATTCTTCGCGTTGCTTCAGGTTTCGTTAGAGTGCCTGATGAAGTCGAATCAAAATCGGCTGCCTTTATGATAATGGCTGCTATTGCCCTGCGTGGGGTCCGCGTGGCTCGTATTCAGCTGGGCGAAACGGTTGTGGTCTTCGGTTTGGGACTGGTGGGACAGCTCTGTGCACTTATAAGTCGTGTATCGGGTGGAGTCCCTGTAATCGGCGTCGACATCGACGATTTCAGAGTGAGTACCGCTGCCCAAAATAGCTGTGATCTCGCGATCAATCCGGATCAGGTCGATGATCTTAGGGCGGATATTTCAGAGATTTGTCCAGATGATGGCGCCAATGTAATTTTGGAGTGCACTGGGAAACCGATGGTTTATCCGTTAGCAACCTCTCTTGCCTGTTTAGGAGGTCGCTTGGTGGCAGTAGGGTCTCCCCGGGGGACTGTAGAAATGGATTTTTTCCCGGATATCCATTGCCGAGAAGTCAGCATCTTTGGAGCTCACCAGGGGAGAACACCTAAACAAGACCACCTCTCCTACCGCTTCCATAGGGAAAGAGAGCGCCAATTAGTGATGGAGTTAATGGCTTCTGGACGATTACCGATTTCTAATCTAATTACTCATGAATTCGAGCCCAATGACTGCCAGAGAGTCTACACAATGCTGGCGGATAATCCGCAAAAAGTCCTTGGGGTGCTTTTTTGTTGGCAGTAGCTTCCCGATAGGTGAACTATTTGTGAAACTGCCGCAGTTTTCGTATGAGGATGACTCCCATAGCCTTTCTCTCGATTGTTCAAAAACCTTTTTAACATGTGGGTCTTCCCGTCGAGTAGTAGTTCCCGGAGCAAAACTTGATTACATTGGAAGAAAATCCACCACTCGCATTGCCTTTTCGAAACCGGGAGCCCCGACGTATTGGACTGCAGTTGGTCCCATTGCATCTGTGTGGGGAAAATGAATATGACCGCAGAATACAGCGATCAAATTCCGGGCGGATGTTACTACGTTGACGAACTCCAGAGTTGATTCGAGATCATCTCCGGTGCCCCATTTTTCGCGGCTCTCCATATCCCAATCAGGATCACCCATCAGAATATTACCAGATGCTAATGGGGTTTGAAAACGTGCCTGGGTGTCATTGCGCAAAGTGGGTAAACTTAATGGGACATGCATCAACAGGACCGTAGGGATTGAGTTTTTGAGACTATCTTCTACCGCCCGGAGTTGTCCCTCTGTTACTTCGTAGGTTGAGTTATCGATTGTAAGCCATTGGATGCCCCCATCCGTGTAGCAGTTGAATGCTGGTTCACCATGATGCAAGGGCATTAGTAGAGGCCAGCTGGCTTCTCTTAACCCCGAGCGTCTACTCCAGGGAAGTACCAGTCATGGTTTCCAGCTGTATAAAGAATTGGAGTATTGAGGCCAATAAGGGCCTCGGTTACATGATCGAGATTGGCTTGGGATGGGAAATGTATAATGTCTCCGGTGAGTGCCAGAAGATCAGGATTAAGACTTTGAACTTCGGCAATGACCTCGATAAAAGTCATTTCAGATGGGATTATCCTTCCGTTATCCGCTTTGCGTTTAGTTCGGAATGTCTCACACGAGCTTTGAGAGGCCTATTTGTATTCTGCATCCCGATTGTCAATAAGTGCAACATGGGTATCAGTGAGGTGTACCATTCGAATTGGCTTTGCTAGGCCTTCGAGGCGAATAGTCGCGGATTTGTTTGTCCAGGAATGGGTTGCTCGCATTCTGATGTGCCGAATCTTGAATGATGATACGTGCGGAATGTCGATCTGATTCGTTCAATTCCCCTCTCAGGCTCTGTAGAGTAAGAGGGAAGCAATTCGATAATGCTTTAGGTTGTAGCGGCGAGGATGGAATAGGTCTTGAATGGGAGCAAGGCAATATACAAGAAGGGATTATGCTTTCACTTTTATACCGAGCCTGATACTTCAGATGCTCACTTCCTCAGGCATGTTCGAGTTGATTTTTGTTGATCTAATTTTAACTTGATTCAGCTGTTTTGTAAACAGATGGAAAGCGCGGATTGGAATTGAGTAAACGGTTATGTACATCTAATTACATCTTTCTCTCTCGAGATGGATGATGTTCCGAAGGTGAGTTAAGATTATGAATAATACGTCCCAGTTGATTGAATCCCTTGGCCGCGAACATTTAAGTATCAGCCGAATCAAGGTGACTCCTATTTCCTATCAGCCGGAAGATGGATCCTTCATTCATGAATGCGGGCCAGTCGTATTGACTAAACGTGATGAGGCCGTGGTTCAAATCTGGACCGAGGAGGGACTTGAGGGCATTGGCCCAGGTTCGCTCTCTTATTCAGAACAGAATTTCGATTCTCTCATCGGTCAAAATCCCTTCGACCTTCTTGAAGCCAATCTGCCTCAAGGCCTCAATGTGGCTTGCTGGGATCTGGTCGGTCGGGCGAAGAATCGGCCGGTGTACCAGCTCCTTGCCCTGGATCAACATTCCAACCCTAGAGTCCATGTTTATTCCAGTGGTGGGGTGATGTGGACCTATTATGACCGTGGAGATGGGAAGATGTATGGTGTCGATGCGCTTATCGAAGAGGCATTGAATTACAAAGAACTTGGATTTGACACATTCAAGTGGCGCCCCGGAACAGATTGGGAAGAGGCAGGAGTAAACCCAAAAAAGTTGGGAGAGATCTGTCGCCAGCTGCGCCAGGCTGTAGGTCCTGATTTTAAACTGGGACTGGAGAAAAAAGGCTACGATTCATGGACTCTTGAGGAATGTCTTCAAATAGCTCCTATTATCAGCGATTTGGGTTTCTATTTTTTTGAGCAACCAATGGGTGACGCTGGGCCAGAGCAATTTGATGATTATTTGAAGATAAAGGCGTTGATGCCTGGGGTTATGTTATGGGGAGGAGAGAGTTTCCGTACATTTGATGAAGCGGAGCCTTGGATGCGTGAGGGAATCTATGACGCAGTGCAATCCGATTGTCTGCACCTCGGGTTAACGCAGAATTGGCGAATTGCCCAGCTGGGGCGCGAAACTGATACTAAGATCGTTCCACACAACTGGAGCACTAGTCTCGGCACAATGTGTAATGCCCACCTAGTTGCTGGTACGGGTGGTCACATGCTCGAGTTTTTTATGTATCCTTCGGGATTTCGATATGGTCTTTTCAAAGAACCGTATCGACCGGATAAAGGAGTTATCACTTTGACAGATGCGCCTGGGTTTGGCGTCGAACTAATTGACGATTTTGCCGATAAATTTCCTTACCGGTCGGGGCCTAATACCATTCCGAATCCACGAATCCCGGAGGCTTGGGATCGGGCGCAAACGCGGCAGAGGGCTGTAGCGGGTCGGTACCGTTGAACGGAGATTGCGTGAATGAGTCACAGGGTGAGGTGTTGGCCGATAGGTCTATATGTAAACCCTTTTTTACCCAGTTCAGTCGACTGAATGTTCGTTGGGGGTCTTTACATGGGAAAAGGCTAAGTTTCGAGGAACTCCGACTTCATAACTTACTAGACCATGCTAAAAATAATCGACACTGGAATTGTTTCGCGCGAAGCAGGCCGGGGCGCCTTTATGCCTGTAATCACCATACTTCCTGATGGGAGCTGGATCGCATCGCAGCATGTTGGGGAAGAATTGGGTTCGCCAGACAATCATATCGAGGTGTTGCGGTCTTCCGATGGAGGAGCGACTTGGGCAAATACAGGCAGTATCCATCCGGGAGGAGGTTTGCCAGACGATGGGTGGTGCTATCGAGCTCCTCGTATCAGTGTGGTGCCTGATGGCCGTTTAGTTATGGAGGCGACTCGTTTTGAAATAGGCGAAAAACTTTTCGAGTTAGAGACCGAAGCGTTACAACGCCCGGAAATGTTGCTCTTTTGGTCAAGCAATTTAGGGCTCACTTGGTCAGGGCCACAAGTTGTACCAGTGGATCTACCTAAAGACAGGTACACTTGGAATGGAGCCGGGTCTTTGCTTCAGCTTTCATCAGACCGATGGGCCTATCCATTAGAGACATGGAAACCGGAAGGATTCGAGGGACCACCAGACCAGAAAGCGGGGATGGTTTTTTCATCGGATCAAGGGCGAACATGGGGAGAATTCACCGTTGTTGCAGACGATCCAACTGGAGAGCTCCTTTGGTGGGACCAGATGCAAACTGTTCTTCCCGATGGTCGTATTTACACAATGATATGGGCGCACCGCTACGGCACCTCTGAGGATCTCGTAAATCACTGGACCATTTCTGAAGATCAAGGGAAAACATGGTCGGAACCTAGGCCGACGAATCTTCGAGGCCAGGTATGTTCGCCGGTCGCCCTATCCGATGGGAGAGTCGCTGCGATCTACAATTTCCGGCATGACCCTCAAGGCATTCATGTTTCCTTGACCAGCGACCTCGAAAACTTCGATGTGGAGAATAAGGTAGTGGTGTGGGATGCTGGTGGAGAGGCTACATTTGGCGAGCCAGAGACTGACAATTTTTTGGCGGAGCATATGAAGATTGCATTTGGGAGGCCGGCTGGCTTGCTGCTGCCCAATGGTGATTTGTTAACCTTTTTCTGGTGTACCTCAAAGGAAGTTACCGAAACCCGTTGGGTAAAGGTGAGAGTTGATTAGGGAGAAATAATTGTTCGCTTTTTGTTGATAAGATGCCGGCGGTAGCAGATTATGGATATTGAGCTCCAAGTTGTTGGTTCGAATTTTGGCATTGGGTCTTTGATCGGGATTCCGGCCCTGGTAGGGGTGTGGAGACCCACGAGTTTATAGAGATAAAGAGTTCCCATTCCGTTGAGGGTAACATTTCATTTTGGTAGCTTTGCCACTTTTTGACCAATAGAGATTTCTATGCATGTCTATCTTATTCCTATTCTTCTAGAGACTGTTACCATCTTATCGAAAAATTGCAAATGACCCGACCTAATATCCTTTGGTACTGTACCGATCAGCAACGCTTCGACACAATTGGTGCACTAGGTAATTCCTACGTTAGGACGTCTGCAATCGATTCCCTTGTAAAAGGGGGGGCCGCATTTACTCACGCATACTGCCAGAGCCCGATTTGCACACCTAGTCGATCGAGTTACATGACTGGACTCTATCCCAGTCGCCTCCATAATACTCGTAACGGCAATGATACTTTTCCCACTTGGCCTCCATTGGTCTCTAAAATTATGGCTGATGCTGGTTACGTTTGCGGATTGATCGGTAAGTTTCATCTGGTCAGCGCAGGTGGTCGACCTGAGCCGAGGTTAGATGATGGGTTTACCTATTGGCAGCATTCTCATGCTCCGCGTGATGATTGGCCACTCGGGACTCACCCCTATGCCGATTGGGTTCGTGCTCAGGGCCAGGACCTCAATGCCCTACGTGAATCGAAAGATCGCGTCCCGACCACACTTCATCAAACCAAGTGGGCTTCAGACCGAGCCATCGAATTTATCAACTATGAGCATGGCTCGCCCTGGATGTTAAATGTTAATGTATATGATCCTCATCCGCCTTTCATCCCCCCAGCTTCTTACTCTCGCAGATTCGATTCTAGTATTATGCCGGGTCCTTATTTCAGAGATTCCGACTTGGATAATCAGGCTAAACTGGAGAATGTCGATTTCCAAGGGGGAGCAATGCCACCGGAGGAGTTTGGAGGAAAGGATATTCAAGCCAAATACTATGCAATGATCGCTCAGGTTGACGATCAGCTTGCCCGTATTATGGAGACCTTGGAAAAATCTGGCCAGATCGATAACACGGTAGTAGTGTTAACTTCGGACCATGGGGAGGCCCTTGGTGATCATGGGCTCGTGCAAAAAGGATGCCGATTCTATGAGGGCCTTAGCCGTGTTCCATTGATCTTTTCTTGGCCGGGCGTCATTGTCCCTAACCAGAAGCATTCAGGGTTGGTTGAGCTCCTCGATCTATCTGCCACCTTACTTTCCATCAGCGGGGTAGAGATTCCCGATTACCACCAAGGGCTGAATTTGCTGCCGATTCTTAAGGGAGAGCAAAGGGGAGATTCTATTCGGAAGAGTGTTCGCTGTGAATACTTCGACGCTTTGGATACCACTAGAGAAGGAAGTGGAAGTTTTGCCACCATGCATCGTACAGAGCACCACAAGATATGCGTCTATCACGATCAGGGGATAGGAGAGCTATTTGACCTCCAGGAGGATCCTTGGGAGTTTAACAATCTTTGGGATGATCCGGCCCACGTTGATATAAGAAACCGCTTGATTTTTGAGAGTTTCAATTCGCATGTCTTGTTGACGACTGATGTGGGGTCCAAGCGAATTGCTCAGATGTAGGTAAGGGTGCAATTCGGACCTCGACTAACAGGGAGGCCCATATTCCCTGTATTGCTAAATGCATCGACCGCCATCTACCTCCATGGCGATTCCGGTGATAAACGAGGCTTCATCTGAGGCCAAGAAAACTGCTGCCTGGGCGATATCGACTGGTTCACTGAATCGTCCCATTGGCACGGTTGCAATGATACCTGCCCGACGCTCCGAGGTGTCTTCTCCAATGAAATCTTTAAACATCCCGGTTTCACTTGCTACCGGGCATATAGCGTTCACTCGAATTTTCTCAGGGCCAAGCTCAATGGCCATTGATTTAGTCAATGCGATAATGGCGCCCTTGCTTCCGTTATACCAAGTCAGACCTGGACGCGGTCGAATACCTGCTGTGGAGGCCATGTTCAGAATCAATCCTTTGCCACGCTTTCGAAAGTACGGAATCACCGTCTGTGCACTGTGATAGAGGGACTTAACATTGACCGAAAATACCCGACTGAACGTGACTTCATCAACGTCAAGTAGTGGTTGGTTGGGATGGGCTATTCCCGCATTGTTCACTACCACATCCAAGTTGCCAAAAGCCTCTAATGTCGCCTCTACCATGGCCCGGTATTGGTCCCCCTCACTCACGTCCACCATCACGGGCAATGCTGTTTCCCCAATCGCATCAGCTACGACTTGTGCCCCAGCCATATTCAAGTCTGCAACTGTTACCCGAGCTCCCTCCTCCGCATATCTCCGGGCGATCTCGCGCCCAAACCCAGACGCACCCCCTGTAACAATAGCTACTTTTCCTGATAGTCTCATCTTTTCAGTCTCTCCTCTCTGCCCAATCCTTTTCAACCCCGAATTTTGTGCCGGAGGCTTCGAGGTCAGAATCATCAAGTATTTGAGATTTTGAAATTCTTAGAATAGACATTTTAGGAGTACTTCTAGTAGATTTGGTCTAGTTCTTAGAGGATGATGCAGATATTCTTCAAGGGTGAATTCAGCTCAATTTTGTTTTGGCTTGGCAACCTAAAGCGGTTATTGTTCCAGAATAATATACATGGTGTCTGGAGCTTATTGGTGGTAGGTGGCTTTGGTACAAGAATTGGTCGAGTGTAACAGATTGGATTAGATAAGGATAAGGAGAGAACGAATGAAGATCACAGAAGTAGACCTATATATTGTGGAGAGAATTTCATCAAAAAAAGCGAGCTGGAGCCCGCCCCAGCCACCGGATAATGAGCTAGTATTTATTGCAGTTAGGACGGATGAAGGGATTGACGGTTACAGTATGGCATGGAGTTCGAGGGGAGGGCGCAGGATAGCAGAGGAAATAGCAGCCGTGATTAAACCGGAGCTTATAGGCGAGGATCCGATAAACCGGGAATATCTTTTTCA
The DNA here is from genome assembly GCA_003226295.1 of Candidatus Moanabacter tarae. Classification (NCBI taxonomy): domain Bacteria; kingdom Pseudomonadati; phylum Verrucomicrobiota; class Opitutia; order Puniceicoccales; genus Candidatus Moanibacter; species Candidatus Moanibacter tarae. Next base: position 2,491,528 of record CP029803.1, read on the forward strand.
CAAGATCCGCCAGGCCGATCGGTTTGGGGGTCATTTGCCGATTACGGCCCATGGCCCAATCGATGTAGCTCTATGGGATATAGCGGCTAAGAAAGCAGACCTACCGATTTACCAACTAGCTGGTGGATACAGGGACCGCATCATGGCCTACGCCACAGGGGGACGATCTCCTGATCCTGAGTACTATATTAAGGATGCGATGGCAGCAAAGGAGCAGAACTTCAAGGCCTATAAATTGCACCCTCCGGGAGATGCTGATTTGGATATCGAATGTTGTCGCGCTGTGCGGAAAGCAATGGGGGACGATTTTATTCTTATGAGCGATCCAGTGGCTGCCTACGACCACGAAGATGCGTTGCGAGTGGGTAGAGAGTTAGAAAAACTAGATTACTTCTGGTACGAGGAGCCTTTGCATGATTATGATGTTCACGGCTATGTCCAATTGGCCCAGGCTTTGGACATACCTATTGCAGGCTTGGAGTGGGCAAGTGGCAGCTACCATACAGCCGCTGAGTACCTTGTCCGAGGAGCAGTCGACATTGTTCGAAGTGATGTCTCATGGAAAGGAGGCATCACCGGTTACCTCAAGACTGCTCACCTATGTGAGGCATTTGGTGTTAACTGTGAAATTCACTTAGCTGTGTTCTCCTTGCTTAATTTGGCGAATCTCCATGCTGCTTGCGGGGTGCGCAACTGCCGTTTTCTGGAATTAACCGTAAACCGTGATCACTTTGGTCTTTCTGAGGGGATCTCGGTCGATCAAGACGGTAACGTGAGAGCTCCTCAGGGACCGGGATTGGGGGTAGAACTCGATTGGGCAACAATTGAAAAACATACGAAGATCCGACTTTAAATTGACTAGACAGACTGGCACCCAGGAGAAGCATCCTGTTTTTAATGAACAAGAATAGAGGTTGAGAGATATGGCTTTTAAAATTGCGAAGGTAGATAAGAGGTTTCTTAGTCCAGGGCCTCAACCAAATGGATTGCAAGCGGCGGCGGATGGGTTGTGGATTATAGATCAGGTAGATCTGAAGGTCTACAAAGTAAATTATGAGAACGGGGAGGTGCTTTTTGAGGCGCAGACCGATACAGAGCATTCGAGTGGGATTACAATAGGAGATGGCGCGCTCTGGGTATCGTCAACCTTTGAGCTGGAGATAGCCAAGATTGATATGGAGACGGGGAAGTCGATTGCCAGGTATAATTCACCAGAATCGGGAGTTGTCTCGTGGGCGGAGGATCAAGTGAATGGTCGAGTAACGGGAGCACACGGGCTGGAGTGGCGCGATGGGAGAATCTATATTGCTGTCCCGCCCTCTCAAAAGGTTCATGTTATGAATGTCGATCCATGGGCAGAAATAAACCAATTCCCTACTCCCGGCTTACGTAATCATGGATTGGCATGGGCAGATGACGGGCGGCTATGGGTCGCAGACACATCAGCAGGAACGGTTTCCTTGCTGGATCGCGAAGATGGGAGAATTTGGGAAGTGATTCGGGTGGAAGCGCCAGATGAAGTCCATGGATTAACCATTCACGAGGGTGTTCTTTGGTATTGTGACGCAAATACGCGGGATATTGGGAGATTAGTGGTAGAAGAGTGATAGAAGAGAAGTGTCCCCTCTATTGACGGAGTACAGATTTCCCTCTGAAACCTAAAAATCCCTATTATCCCCGAGGTTTTGGGGTATTTAAGTGTCTTGGGGGTTAGGCTAGAAAAATCAAGCCCCAGGCCCTCTAAATTTTAAGTGGGACCATTTGGATTGCGGGGTAGGGTGTTCGTGAAGTAGTTTCCGACTATGGTGGCGATTTATCGCAGCCTTCAAAAGAGCAGCCTTGGTAGTAGCGGTAATGCTGTATGTAATCCACAGCTTATCTTTGCATGAGTTATTTGAACTTTCAGTAGGAAGGAAAACATCGTTACTCTGGATCAATGAGTAGTAGTCGTTTACAAATGATTCAGACTGGAATCGAGCCTGGTAGATTGATTGGGGGCAGCAGGCTGGTCCCGCTTTTAGGATATGGGATCGGCATTGGTAGACGAATGGAGTCCTTCGATTGACTTCATCTTTTTCATATTTTCGTGGCAACCTGCTCGTGCTGATGGTGTCTGGTTCTCTGGGTATGTTCAGCCGAGGTATGGTTTTCCCCTACATACCGCTCTTCATTCTATCGCTTGGGGGCGAACCCGTTCAAGTGGGTATAGTCTATGCGTTGGGACCTCTCGCCGGTATACTTGTATTCCCGATTGCTGGGTATCTCGCCGATTACATGAACCGAGCATGGTTGATAGTTGTTACAGGATATTTTTCAGCTGGAGTGGTATTAATTAATGCGGCGGCTCCGAGCTGGGAATGGGTTGCTCTAGCAAGCCTGCTGAGGGGTTTTTCGGTCTTCAACTTTCCCGCAGTTTCATCAATTGTCGCAGACTCCCTGAGGCCCGAGCGTCGAGGCCGAGGTATGGCCATCATGGCGGCATTGACCAGCCTCCCGGCACTTTTGGCTCCTTGGGCGGCGGGTTCAATGCTTGATGCCTTTGGAGTGGAAGCAGGAATGCGGATTCTCTATGTTGTGATGGCCTCAGCTTATGGCATTGGAGCAACGATCCAACTCATCTTCCTCAAAGAAACGAGAACACGAACCAAGGATTCGATTCGATTCAGTAATCTCTCCCGCACATTTAAACGTTCCTACATCGATATTCCTCAAATGGTTAAGAACTTTCCTTCGTCCCTTAGGGGACTTTCGGTGATCATCATTCTCTGCTTCATTGCCAACGGAATCGCTAGCCCCTTTTGGGTTATTTACGCTAACACTTTCATTGGGCTATCGTCTGCTCAGTGGGGATTAATTCTTCTAATGGAGACGGCATTGAGAGATCTTGCTACAATCCCTGCTGGATTCCTGATTGATCGATTTGGGCGTTCTAGATTCATAATCGGTGCCCTAATCTCCTCGACTGCCATACCTTTATTCCTTTTGGCTGGAACATTCACGCAGGTCTTAGCAATTCGTTGTCTGGTGGGACTTACCTCAGCTTTTTTTAGTCCCTCGACTTCCGCTTTGCTGGCGGATCTTGTTCCTAGTGAGATCCGAGGGAGAACTATGGCGGCAATTGGGCGTGGTTCGGTGATGATCGGGGCAGCCTCCGGTGGAACCGGTGGACCGGGCACGGGTTTTCTCATTGCAGTTCCTCTGATGCTCGCATCTTGGGCGGGTGGTCGACTTTATAGCTGGAATCCAGTTTCGACCTGGCTGTTGGTTTTAGCTTTGATGGTGGCCGCATTGGCGGTGGCCATCCTTTTCGTCAGGGATCCAAAGAGTGCAGAAGAATAGTCTTTCGTAGAAATGCTGCTAATACTACGATCTGAAGATTGTGATTTCTGTGATCAGAATCAGCTTTTTTGACTTAATCTTTGTGCTTAGGAGAGGCACCGAGATATTTCCTATTAAGAGCCTTAAATAATTCAGCTCTGGCACCCCAAGATCTAATTTATTTGCGAGTTACCAAGTTCGTCCGATTGACTTTTGAGCAACACCTTCAAAGAGGATTGCTATACGAGGATGCAATCCAGACTCTTTACTTCGAAGCTTACGAATTACACCAAGCAAGTTTCATAATTCAGTCACAGATCACTGGACGGAGAGGATTGATTCTAGCTGCTTTAGCTTTTTCCAAATTGGGAATCTGAATGGGATGCGTAATTGTTCCAGGCACACCTGATTTCCAAACGGCGTGTGCTACAAGGCGTTTTCGAATGCTTCGCGTTTGACCGTGACAATCTTCCAGATCCATGGTGGCTTTTTCGAGAGCAAGGATGGCAATATCGGCCTCTTGTCCAACGCCGAGAGTTCCAATGCGATCTTCCCACCCAATTGCTTTTGCTGGAGTGAAGGTGGAGGCTTCTATGACCGCTTCTAAGGGCATACCGATATGGAGCAGCTTGGACATGACAGTGGGCATGTCATATGCGGGCCCTTCATGCGTGAAACAGTGAATATCGGTACTGATGACATCGGGCCAAAATGATTCTGAAGCACAGATCTCACCCACTGTCCAGTTAAACGCTCCCATCCCATGACCTATGTCGAAAAACACGCCTCTCTCCCGGGCAGCGAGTACGGCAGGATGAATTTTTCTACTGTTCGGATCAATTATGGAGCTACGATGTCCGTGAAAAGCGTGCGTGTAGATATCATTCTTCGCCATAGCACCGGGACAGTCATCGAGGGGCACGACGGATAGACTATGGTGTACCATTAGCGGGAGTCGGGTTTTGGCTGCGGTAGCTAAGGCTCGACGATAGGCTTCATTTTCATTTTTCCCTTTATCCGCCAAAGTATCGCTTAAACGGACTTTTACCCCGACGAGCAAATCTCGGTTTGCCTCGATGCAATTGACGCAGTCTTCTTCATTAACAAGCTTCAGGGATTCAAGCTCCCCAAGATCAACCCCTCCTGCCAGGCTGCAAAAGGAGAGGCCAGCTCTCGAAATGTGGAGAAAAGCAAGAAGGCGTGTCCTGGACTGCTTCACGGAAAAAGCGCGGAATCCTGGAAATGTGTCACATCCGGCACTCCCGGCATCAACTGCAGTAGTGACACCCCGGCCAAGGCAGTAGTGATCGGCGTCCACGCTTAAAGGAGTGGCGTGGTTGTAAACATGAGTGTGAATATCGATCAGGCCTGGTGCAACCAGTTTTCCCGTGGCATCATAGGTATCTTCGGCCAACGCGACATCCAGGTTTTCTGCTACCACTTCGATATGACCTGAGTTAATTCCAATGTCAAAAATTCCGTCAACATCATTGGCTGGGTCGATAACCCGTCCCCCATGGAGAATCCAATCATATTTTTTCATTTATTCCCTTTTTTCGGTTTCCGCCTTTGCCCTGCATCAGTTGCTACTACTCATTAGAATTCCGATTGTAAGAAAGTTAGCCCTTTCTGTCGAATTGACATTATACTCATGCTTCAGCTTGTTTTCTGAAGAAGGCACCGTCGAGTCTCGATTCATGAAAAAAGAACAGTTATCAAATCTAATGCAAAGGTTTCCCTCTATCAGTGACTTGAGACAAAGAACTCGGAGGAGGATCCCTCATGTTGCCTGGGAATATCTCGATTGTGGAACCGGCGAAGATCGAGCGGTTAGTCGCAATGTCGAACGTATGGCTAATGTTACTTTAATCCCCCAGTTTATGAAAGGCGTTCTGACCCCTAAGATTTCAACGCGCTTATTCGGTCGCAATTACCGGGCGCCGATGGGAATTGCCCCCGTGGGCTTGGGAGGCCTGATGTGGCCCCATATGGAACGTACTTTAGCAAGAACCGCTTCCCGATATTCGATTCCTTATTGTGTGAGTACGGTAGCTGCAGAATCACTCGAGACTTTGGGTCCGATAATCGGTGATATGGGATGGTTTCAACTTTACCCTCCGCGTGACTTGAAGGTCAGAACCGACTTACTTAAACGGGCCAAGGATTCAGGATTTACCACTTTGGTTGTGACGGCTGATGTCCCCACATCAAGTCGCCGGGAAAGGACGCTAAGAGCGGGACTGAGGATGCCGCCAAAGATCACTCCACGTTTCATTTGGGAGGCGTTGAAGCATCCTGTATGGACAATCCAAACCTTGAAGGCGGGATTACCCAAGTTAAAGACGGTAGAAAAGTACGCTGACTCGGATAAAACTCACGATGTAGTGGATTACGTCGAGAAGTGCCTCGGAGGTACGCTTTCGTGGGATTACATAAAAGAGCTCCGAGAGGAATGGGAAGGCCCGCTCGTTATCAAAGGAATTCTTCACCCAGGAGATGCGGAACGGGCAGTCGAGGTGGGAGTGTGTGGTATCCAAGTTTCAAATCATGGAGCTCGCCAGCTCGATGCCGTGCCTGCGGCTATTGATGTCCTGCCTGAGATTGTAAGGCAGGTTAACGGACGTGCACGAATACTCTTTGATAGTGGCGTAAGATCTGGTCTGGATATTATTCGTGCAATTGCGTTGGGTGCTGATTTTGTTTTCCTTGGGCGCGGCTTTATTTACGGAGTAGCTGCATTGGGTGAAATAGGGGGTGACTATGCCACCGAATTGCTAGAGACGGAGTTGAAAAATTGTATGGTCCAGCTCGGGTGCGAGGAATTATCGGAGCTCCCTGAAACTATAGTAACCTAATTCAGGCACAAATTCCAAATTTGAATGTCTTCAAGGTCAACGCGGTCTTGACCATTCTTAAGTAAGATCCTTTCCTTTGTTCTGGGGTCTTACGATGACTGAAAACGAGAGATATTTATTCGACATTAATGGTTATATTGTCGTACCTGAGGTGCTTTCTATAAAGGAAGTTTCCGAAGCCAATCGAGCGATCGATAAACACTCTGATGAGATTCAGGAGCGTACTGGAGATTTGTCGCTTTCTGGTGTGTCGTCCACTTTGAAGGGAATTGCGGGTCGAGGCGATGTGGGGGGCATGCTGACGTGGGAGAAACCCTGGTGTGATCCTTTTCGCGCTATGCTGATACACCCTAGAGTCGCGCCTTATTTACAAGCACTGTTGGGCCTTGGGTTTCGAATGGATCACAAGCCCAACCTAATTACGATGCGAGAAGGGACGGAAGGCCATGTTTTTCATGGATCTTCCGGGCCGGAATTTGATCCTCGCCAATATTATATTGTGAGAAATGGCCGGATGCATAATGGGTTGATGGTGGCAGCTTGGCAGCTTGCCGACCAAGACGAAGGGGATGGTGGGCTCTGTGTAATCCCAGGTAGCCATAAAGGAAATTTCGCCTGTCCTGAGGAGATAAGAAATTTTGAAGCCTATCATGAGTTCATCAAGCAGATCACGGCTAAAGCGGGGGACGTGGTCATATTTTCAGAAGCTACTACTCACGGGACTTTACCTTGGAGAGCCAAGCACGAGCGGAGGTCTCTACTCTTTCGCTATTCGCCAAGTTGTTTGGCGTACTCAAGCAGTTATCTTTCTTGGCCGGAAGGGACATTGGACGGGCTAACATCAGAGCAACGAGCGATTCTGGAGCCTCCCTATCATAAGGAATTCAGGGAAAACGAATACAACATTCCGCAAACGCGGGATCGTCGGATGGTTGATTATGGGGAAGCTCCTACAAAAGAATAAATCATGGTTGCTAAGAAAAAAGTATTGATCACGGGAGCCGCAGGTAGAATTGGGACCATTCTTTGGAATGACTGGGAGAAAAATAAATGCTATGAGTTAACTTTAGCAGATCGTGTTGGAATCGAAGGCTCTAAGTCACGAGTCGAAGTTGGGGATTTACGCGACAGCAGATTTGCTAAAAGGATTTGTGAAAAGCAGGATGTAGTTGTGTCACTTGCTTATTTGCGACCAGAGAATGTTGGAGAAGAAAATGGAGGCATGACGGATATCGGCATGCAGATGCAGCTTTTTGAAGCCGCTCATCAAGCGGATGCAGGCAAGATTATTTTCGCAAGCTCTAACCATGCTAGTGGTTGGAATGAGATGCACGACGGGCCACCTCTTTTTTCGACTGTTGATCAAATCAACCCTGATAGTTGGTATGGAGCCATGAAGTGTATGGCAGAGGCGGCGGGCAAGTATCTAGTGAATGTATGCGATCGTCGCTTCGTTGGAATTCGTATTGGCACCGTGAATGGAGAATCCAAGCCAAAGTGCATTCGACATTGCAGTACTTTATTGGCTCCGGTTGATGCTGCGCAACTATTTGGTCTGGCGGTGGATTACGAAGGACGAAAGAAATTTCTTCTCGTATACGGCGCTTCCGACAATGTGCACGAAGAGCGGAAAGGATTCCTTGATCTTTCAATTGCTAAAGAAGTATTAGGTTACAAACCTAAAGTAAATATCATGAGTTTTCATGACCAATGTGTGGAATGAAGAATTTCAGCTAAATGATCTATCAAGTTGAATTTAGATGGTTGTGATCGTAAAGTACAACAAAGGAAAAGGACGGGAACGTTGATAGGAAGAAAAGCCGCCATCACGAATTTTGGTTTTTAAAGGCTTAGTTTCCCGGGACGGATCTCAAAATGACAATATTATGCTAGAACGGTTTAGAGTTTCAGATAGGGATTGTATTTACATAAAGGAGAAGCGAATCAGGGCAGCTGTAGAAACATTGTTCCATAAGATGGGACTCGACAATAGAGGCGCTGCTGCTGCTGCTGATGTGCTTGTCAAGAGTGATCTTATGGGCGTCGAATCACATGGCGTTTCCAATATGCTACGCCGATATATTGAGCGATATCAGGCTGGGACATTAAATCCGAGCCCAGAGCCGACGATCGTCAGAGAAACTGCGACTACGGCAAGTGTGGACGGAGATGGTGGACTTGGAATTCACATCGGGGCAAAGATGATGGGAATTGCAATTGAAAAGGCGCGGCGCAGCGGAATGGGTGCAGTATCGGTATCTCATAGCGGGCATTTAGGTGCCTGTGGTTACTTTGCGCTGCAAGCAGCAGAGGCGGATATGATCGGAGTATGCATGACTGGGGGATTCTCGGGCGATAATGCAGCTCACGGGATGGTTCCTACTTTCGGTGCCCAATCTCGTTTGGGTACAAACCCTATTGCCTGGGCAGCTCCAGCTAAAAACCGAGCACCGTTTTTATTCGATGTTGCCACGACCCAGGTAGCGGGAAACAAGCTCATTCTTGCTGAGAGATTGAAAGCGGAACTTGATCCCGCATGGATAGCGAGAAGAGACGGCACGCCAATAATGGAAAAGGGGCTAGTGCCTGAAGAATTCTTCCTACTTCCTTTTGGGGGAACCCGTGAGAATGGATCACACAAAGGATACGGATTTGGTATTATTAGTGCCATTATGTGCCAGACGTTGGCTGGGTCAGGCTTGCAAGGAAAGAGTACAAAGTGGGGGAATGGGCACCATTTTTTTGCTGCTTACCAGATCGAAGCATTCTGTGATTTAGAGGAGTTTAAGTGCAATCTTGACGAAGCTTTGGATCGGCTAGCTAATACCCCACCAGCACCGGGACATGAACGCGTAATCTATCCCGGTCAGGATGAAGCCGAGGAGTTTAATAAACGAACAGAGGAGGGAATTCCTTATCATACCGAAGTAATCAACTGGTTCCACCAGATCGGGAAGGAGTTGAACATCGCGATCGATCTTCCTGAGCAGTAATTAGGGTTTGGAAGTCGCCGAGTTGGGGAAGAAGATATAGGTTTCCCCTTTATGCTGTTTCAAGCGGAGTACTGTCACTTCTTGAGAAATAGGCCAAACCAGTTGGCCATCCATTCGAAGTACTCTAGAAGAAAACGGTGACTACCCTTTGGTTGGTGGACCTTGAAACGCTCCGAGTATCCCGCAGCGGCATAAGACTTGCTGACGGCTAGCGCAAGATTATCAACTCCCTTACGCGGCATGTCTTCATCCTCAGTCGGGGCTACTATCATGAAAGGGCGGGGCGGTATGCAAGCGGCTGCTAACTCGGGGTGATCAAAGTAGCGAAGCATATGTGGAATATAGAAGTAGCCACTGTGTCGGTCGGAGTCCCCATGCTGAATTACGGCGGCCAGGCTTCCTAAGCCTCCGCACAACGGAACACCAGCTGCGATCCAAGAAGCGCAGGCCATAGCATACCAGGTCGCATTCCCTCCCAGCGAAAAGCCTGTAAGTCCAATCCTATTGGGATCAACATTTGGCGTCGATGCAAGTATGCGGGCCGCCTTAAGTGTCTCTTCAACAAGTAGACCCATTTGGGTACGCCCATAGGGTTGTAGGAGTTTCTGTTCAGTCGCCCATTCTTTGGGGTTAGGGCATCGAGATAGGGAACCTTTTGGAGTGATCGAAAGGGTGGCAAAGCCGCGGGTGGTCAATTCTCGCGCCCATCCGAACAAACGACCTTCCCGAGATTCGTAAAAACTGGAATTGGCAAGATCTTCAGCACATCCGCGAGTGCCGGGAATGCAGACGATCCCAGCGCGATTACTTGTGCAGTTAGTGCGGGGTATCATAAGAATTCCGGGAACAGATTCTTCGAGCGAATTCCGATATGATATATGAGTGGTTTTGATTTGCTCAGTTTTCATTTCGCGTATCGAATCGTACCCAACTTTGATAGGAATTTCATCGAGCCCGAGGAGTTCCACGAGTTTGTCGCGAATGTGTAGCTTTTCGATCTGTATAGGATGGTATGGATGGAAATTTGGTGGAAAAGGGGAAGCCATTGATTTATCGATGATGTCAGTGAGATTAATTTTAAGTAGCAGGGATCATCCTTTACAATGATTTAACAAAGAACTTTGCAGATCATTCAACTCGAGTAATATGGTAAATGTTATTTTTGCTGAGGTTTATAGACTTACCTATACGTAAGGAAAAGAGCCGACGGAGTGATTTTACTTTCATTGGGCTTTGACGGGCAAGGATACGATTTCGGTTCTTCCTAATCTTGCTTAACCTTTATTCTTTCAGTTTACCGAACTCACGGATCGACCTAGTATCTGTATTAGAGAAATAGGCTTGGAACTAGAGAAACTGAGAGAAGGCGGTAGTTTAGAATTACAAGGCTAGCTTGACTTCCGTTGATGCGGTCAGATTATTTGTTCTATGGTACCTAATCGAATCTTAGAGAGAGCAGCAAAGAACGAAAAAGCACTGGGCCTTAGTTTAACGCATTGTTCGGGCGAACTCGTAGAGTTGGCAGGGAGAATGGGGCTCGATTTTGTTGATTTTGATGGCCAACACTCGCCGGTGACGCCAGCGGAAATTGGGGAGATGTGTCGCATTGCGGATGCGCTCGGAATTACTGTTATGATGCGAATCCCCGACGGACGGGAGAGTACAATTCTAAGCTTTCTAGATAGAGGAGTTAGGGGTATCACAGTACCCAACCTACTTACCAAGGAGGAAGCCGAATTGCTGGTCAAATACACATATTTCGCTCCTTTGGGGTTGAGAAGTGCGACCAGTATACCAACAATGCACAGCCAGGTGGATAACGATAGTATTCGTCTTTTCAAGGACGTTAATGCGAATACTCTTTTGGTGCCGCAGCTTGAGAGTATTGTGGCTCTGGAAAATCTCGAAGAGATTCTTTCCGTAGAGGGAATCAACTATTTCGCCGCTGGACGGGAGGATATGGCTCAGAGTTTAGGCCTTCCGGGACAGCCGGGTCATGCCAAAGTTACTGAGGCCTATGAGAAAATTGACGAAAAACTGCATGCGGCAGGCAAGAAGTTGATAGCAGAAGTGGTTGAGAGTGTCTCAACGTTCATGTTGACCAAAGACGCGATTTCAAAGCTCTTAAAGCAACACGGCCGCGAATCGAAATTGGGGTGGTAGTGCCGAGAATCTACCCGATCGGGTTCAATATCCACCAAACAATGAAGATTCAAAGTTTGGAAGATTCCTAGCAATGCTTATTTTCGACGGTGACTATCCAATGGCCTACGGGGCACTGGAATTGAATAGGGATTTAACTCTTCCAATTGATGAAATTCGTGCAGCTGATCCTGATTCCAAAAACGTTCCTTTTGCCTGTCTGCCGGAAATGCGTCGAGGAGGAATTTTTTGTGCACTGATGAAGTTCACAATTCGATATCAATGGGGAGATGCTGTGCTAACAGGGTACCGCAGCTCAGAGGGAGTGTATGGGGCGGCGAAGGGACAAGTAGCTTATTATCAAATGCTCGAGCGTTGCGGCGAAGGAGTGATTCTTAGGTCTGGGAAAGAATTGTCCGAACACGCCCGTAGATGGGAAGGAAAGGAAGATTTCTTGGACCAACCGATTGGATTCATCCTCGGTATGGAAGGAGCTGACCCGATTCTGGAGCCGGAGCAGGTTTATGAGTGGTTGGAAGAAGGAGTGCGCGTTGTGAGTCTGACGCATTATGGTCCCAGCAGATATGCTCAAGGAACTGGTACCGAAGGGGGCCTCCGGCCACAAGCCGTTGATTTGCTGCGAGAGATGGACAACTGTGGAATGCTTCTCGATATGACTCATATAGCTGATCAAAGCTTTTGGGAGGCGCTTGAATTTTACTCGGGACCTATTCTGGCGAGCCATCAGAATTGCCGGTCGCTGGCGCCCGGGACCCGTCAATTCACAGATGAGCAACTTAAAGCGGTGATTGAACGGGGAGGGGTGATTGGAGCCTCCATGGACACGTGGATGCTCCGTGAAACACAGGATGTAGATTGGGCTGATACAGGTTCTTGTGTGCGACGCGATCATTTCCCACGGTCGGCGGTTTCACTCAAACACATTGCTGATCATATTGACCACGTGTGTCAACTGGCTGGCAATGCCGGTCATGCTGCGATTGGAGGGGATACTGACGGGCAGGGGGGAGTGGACGGAGCTCCCTTTGAAATAGATACGGTGGTAGACTATGGAAAGCTAGTCCCGATATTGGAGGCGCGGGGATATAGCGAGAGTGATATTTCTGACGTAATGTATCGCAATTGGTTGAGATTCTATGAGAAACACTTACCCAGTTCTGGCGGATGAGATTAAGATAGAATAGTGCTACAGTCTTCCAAATGTGATTTGATTGTGCGGATCTCAGATATCAATCCCAGAGCTATTTTAATCAATTGAGAAAGGTTACTTAAACCCCAAGTTCGATTGAGTCGGATTAATGAAATAGGAACAAGGAGGAGTAGGAAATGGCGATAGCGATGACACCGGAGCAGGAAAGGGACTTCGATGAGAAAGGGTTTATCATCCTTGAAGATTTTTTGCAAAAGGAAGAGTTAGGAAGACTCTTGTCAGCAATTGACGAAGTTGCGGTTCGTGTGCGTAAAGCGAAAGGTTTGGGTCCGAAGGAACCTTTTTCGATTCGTAATGCGTTGACCCATCATGATGCTTTCCTCGATTTGATTGATCATTCGCGGATGCTGCCTTTGGTTGTGGATGCTATTGGTTGGAATATACAGATTCGGACTACTCATCTTGACTACCGTCCTCCTTATCCAAAGGAGATGCGTGTTGGCGAGGTGGGCAGGGGAAAGGGAGAAGATCATGATGCCGGCTATAAAAACGTGACGTGGCATCCGGATCTATCGGGAGATTATTTATTTGAGGCACCATCGCTGGATGGCCGATTGCCTTTTATGGAGGTCAAAGTCTTCTATGTCTTTTCCGATTTGAGCGAATCGAATTCTGGTAATCTTTGGTTGGTTCCGGGAAGTCACAAAAGAAAACCGGACGAACTCCGGAAAGACGACCGTACCATTGCTCCGGACGAAGCCTTAGAACTAAAGCTTGGACCCGGGACGGCTGTACTTTGGCGTACTGCTACTTGGCACTGCGTGGGACCAAACCATTCGGATAAGATACGTAAAGTTATGCATGTGGGGTACCACTACCGGTGGCTTCGTCCTACTGATTTCATTCATCAGGCCGATTCTGATTTGGTCGCGAGGAGTTCGCCAATTCGAAGACAGTTATTGGGCGCGGTTGTTACCGACGGAGAACCGTTGGGGAGTGATCCTGATTTTCTTCCCCATTCTCCCTATTGGCTTATTAAAGATGATGCTCAAGTACCGTTGAGAGCCTGGGCGGAGGACAAGGCTGACTTTCGGGCATTTCGGGCACCGCTTTAAAAAAAAGAGTACTGGGCGAGGCTTAGATAGATTGGATGGGGAATGGAATTCCAAAGGGATTCTTGGTGATGCATAATTTAACCCAAAAGTTCGAAAACAGATTTCAGATTCTGGGATTAGGTGTTTTGCAGTCAACCCCTTGTCTATTGAGAGTGGTTTCTATCTTCTTCTCTGTAACATCTCAGGTTGCTGTGTATACTAAAAATTTCTGTTGAGAAAGGAGTTATCTATGGCAGTAGAGAAGTTTACAATTTCCAGAGACGATTCGGTTTACGAATGTTTCCCACATTTGTGTCGCACGGAATCGGGGCGGATAATCCTGACCTACAGAGAGAGTAATGGACATGTTGCAAGTGACTTCTCTCGACTTATTGTTCGCTATAGCGATGATGCAGGTAAATCCTGGTCGGACCGAAATGTGATCACTGAGACGCATATTTCGTCCGGATCCGTATGTGTGTGTAACTGTCCAAAGATCCAGCAACTTAAGGACGGTCGGATTCTGCTTATTTGCGATCGGTACTATTATCCACCCGGCGAGTGGTATGTTGAAAATCAGTCTCGTTTAACATTCTGGTTTAGTGATGATGAAGGAGGGAGTTTTTCTGAACCGGAAGATACTGGTGTGCGTGGAATTTGTCCGGATGAAGTATCCGAACTTCCGGATGGTCAATGGTTGGTTCTCACCGCTGTTCGCGATTCTCAGGACCACATTCTTCAGATGCTTACAATCAGTCGGGATAAAGGGCAGACGTGGGAAGAGCCCTACCCTTTGATTCGCAATCTGGACTATGAGCTCGACGAAGGCAGCATTGTTCAGATGCCAGGCGGCGAATTGGTTTCCTATCTTCGGGATGATTCGGGACGGCCGCTTCAAAAAATGATCTCAAAGGATTGTGGGATCACTTGGGAGGGGCCTTTTGATACCCTTAATCCTGCTGCTATCGGTATGCCGATTGCTCGTTTAACTCAGGACAATCTGGTTTTGGTGAGCGGTCGCTTCGGTGTGCCTGGGAGGTGGCGAGTCGACATGAGTGAAGAAACTTGGGAAAAACGAATAGCTAAACGGTCTATAGTCATCCCTAAGGTAACGGAAAATTTGAACAATATGCGCTTTGTTAATTCAGTGGAGCGGACACCTTACATGAAGGAAACAAAAAACGAGCTTGTGCTTGGAATGGGTGGTTCATCAATCCACACTTTTGCGTTTCTAGAGCCAGCTGAGAGTGCTCTTAATCCGAATCTTAGGGATCAAAAAGGTCTGTTGTTACCGCTAGATCTTGACTCTAGTCCCTTTGCGGATAGCGGGTACACCGGTTGGGTCGAATACGAGAGGGGAAAGTTCTTGGTTGTTAATTACATCAATGACGATGCTCCTCTTGCTCAGATACGTGGGTATCGGTTTGGGTTAGAGGACTTTTAATTGCCAAACATTGCGATGCATTGGGATAATCGGCTGAGACTTCTAATTTAAACGCAGCCCTCGAACTCGGTCCCTTTGAGAAGGGGGTAGTTAGGTTTTTCGTTGGGTTCGCCAATCCAACGGGATTGTGAACTCATAAAATGTGTTGCATACCCACGTCGAAAATCGGGTGTGTTGTTAGGGCCAGAGCGGTGGAGGATTAGACTATGATGGAATGAGCAGTCTCCTGCTTTCAAGGTGATAGGTATTTCCTTGGAACGGTCGATAGCGCTGTCGGGAATTTGCATATCCGTACGATCGCCCACTTGCCAGGGTTCGCTATGGTCGAGTGCACCCTCGAGATGGCTTCCGGGGACAACGTAGAGGCAACCGTTTTCCAAAGTGACATCATCCAACGCCGCCCAAGCTGTAATTAAATTCATGGGGTCGATTTTGAAGTAGGGCGAATCTTGATGATAGGTCTTTTCGACACCGCCAGGAGGTTTAATAAAAAACTGGTCACCGAATAATTTGAGGTTGTTGCCGAGGAGAGACTCGATAACCTCAAGGATGCCGCGGTGTCGGGTATGGGCCTCGAGGACTGGATCGGACCTGGATCCTTCATTGATCTTACGGACGTACTTGAGGTTCAAAGCATCTTCTGGTGCTCCGGGTTCGCGTTCAATTTTTTCAGAGGGGAAGTCGACACTTCCAGAAGCGATGTCCTCTGTTCTTTGACGTAGATCGCCCATTTCATTGGGTGAGAGAAGCTGTTTAACTACCAGGTAGCCGTCTCGTTGGAAACGGTGAATCTGTTGTTCCGTTAATTTCATCGTTGTTCCGAGATTTTAGGAGCATTTATTTACTCCCAAATCGTGATAGGGCGTTTTTAGGGACCGAAATGCAACTACAAAAGAATATAATTGGAAACGAATAGAGGAAGAATTGAGTTCTACCTCAGAAAAACCATAGATTGTCTGGACTAGGGGAGTTTTACAAATAGCACGAAATGTTACTATTCGGGACTTTTTGGACAGGCTAAGAACGGGTAGAAGACCAATTACCTGAAGGACTGCCGTGTTCAGATTAGAATCGGGGAAATTTTCAGTCTCTTTTGGCTACGGTTCGGAAGCTGTCGTACCTTTCGGTACATGATTGTACTCTAACTATAGATATATCTTTCGGCCTAACCGAGCAGATTCGAAGGCGGATTCGACAATTTTGAGGGTACCGATTGCGTAATCGGCTGTAAAGGAGGAGACCTGTTCCCCTCGGATGAAACTCTGGATAGATTCAATCGCTGGCTGGAAAGGAGGAACACCCGAGTTGATTGCTTCGGACCGAATCTCGGGGTTGGCTTTTTCCCTCGTCACCACATCAAAGGTGCTCGTTTCCCGTGGGTGGAAAGGAGAAGGGATATCAAGAAGGCCGTTTGTGCATTCAACTCGGGCATGTTGGCTGCCGCCGCTGTCAAAGGCACTGTAAAGTGTTGCAGTCACTTTATTAGGATACTCAAGGATGAGTACGGTTCGCATATCTACTCCTGATTCTTCGTCAATATTCATGACGGCATGGACGCTTATAGGATCGGTACCTGCGATGAATCGGGAGAAGGTGATGGGGTAAACACCTCCGTCGTAAATACTGCCGCCTCCTAATTCTTTGAACATACGGATATCAGTCCTATCCTGTAAGTTGAATGTCATTCCTGAACTAATGTGGCGCAGAGGACCGAGTTCTTCCGAATTCAGGATTTCACGGATGCGATAGCTTTGAGGATGGTGAAGGAAGACGAAGGCTTCGAATAGGAGTACCCCTGACGACTTACAGGCCTCCACCATTTTCTGGCCATCGATTGAGGTGATCGCTAACGGTTTCTCACAGAAAACGTGCTTTCCCGCTTTCGCAGCACGGATGGTCCACTCAGGATGTAGATTATTAGGCAACGGATTATAGATTGCATGGATGTCTTCACGATCGAGGAGTGCTTGGTAGCTTCCCAATGCTACGGGAATGTTGTACTTGCGAGCAAAGGTCTCAGCTCGTTGTTGATCACGGCTCGCCACCGCGAGAACTTTAGCGTGTGGGGTCAATTGGGCAGAGGGAATGAATGAGCGGGCCCCAATTCTCGCGGTACTAAGTATACCCCAATTGACGAGTTGATTGGACATGATCAGTTGAGCCTACAAGTGCTGAGAGTTAAAAGTGAACTATAATTATCTGCAGCTATAAGGTTTGGAGTCATAGAGCAGATTCCGAATTTGTTTTGAAAAAACTGGATAAATGGGAAGAACGACAGCGTCCGAGAGCTATGCGATGCATAATGCGTTTGAACCCATGGTAGTCGTTTACCGGATTGTGTTGGGCACAGCGATTATCCCAGAGCGCAAGTGTGCCTTTTCCCCATCGCAAACGACAAGTGAATTCTGGCTTGATCTGATGTTGGTAAAGGTATTCAAGCAAAGGGAGACTCTCTTGTTCCGTCCAGCCTTTGAAATGGGTAGTATGGGCGCAGTTAAGGTAGAGTGCTTTACGTCCAGTTTCTGGATGGGTGCGGACCACTGGATGGGCAGCGCTAAATGACCTTGTCTCTTGGCCCGTTTGACGTAGGCGTTCTATTCGAGTATTAGCCATATCGGGCTTCGTTGAGGAGTTGACACCGATCAGGCCTTCAAGTGTTGCCTTCATGCCTTCCGATAGAGTTTCGTAGGCCATGTACTGATTAGCGAAAAGAGTATCGCCTCCGTAAGGTGGGACTTCGATTGCGTAGAGCATGCTTGCAATGGGTGGGTTCTCTAGGTACGCAGTGTCTGAATGCCAAACCCCACCAAAATTCACTTTTTCGTCCTCTAGCTTAACTACTTCTGTGAGAAGCGGAAAATCAGGTAGTCCTTTGAGTTGGGGATATTCGATGGGCTCACCGAACATTTGAGCGAATTTGAGCTCCTGTTGCGGGGCGATGTCTTGGTCTCGAAAGAAGATAACTAGATGTTCCAAGAAAGCTTGGTGTATCTCTGATTCGACTTCCGCTCCTAAGGGTTTTGAGAGATCCACACCTGATAGTTCAGCACCAAGGGCACCTGCTATCGGGTGAACGTTGATGTGTCGAAAATTTCGCTGCACGAGGTGTTCTCTAGTTTAAGAGTTTGCTGGCAATTGGGGAGCAAAAGTTGTGTCTGGATGAAACTTATATGGGAAACAGGCAGCTCTAGGCTTGTCCATTACTTGTGGAAGTATATCAGGGTCTAGGTTGCCAGGCTCAAAAGCAAGCTAATGAACTAGATGCAAAGTTGCAATTGTGCGACCTCGGAGAAGTTTTCAGAAATATTCTAACTTCTCTCTTATCAATAATCGAATATTAACAACAGCCTGGTCGGCCGTTGCGGCGAGTTTCTTGTAAGAAAGTCCTGTATCTTCTATAAGGTCCTATTTGGATTTTGTTGTGGATTTTCCCAAGCTATTACCACAGGATATTATTAGTGACGTACATGTGCGGCAGTTCCGCATCGCATAAACGCAAAGGCTAGTGAGGATATGATGGTGGGTAACGAACACGAAGACAAAGCTTCGAGTATTCGGGTAAGTGGATTGACGGCAATCCCAGTGGGAAGGAAGGGATACGTAAAGGTTGAAACCAACGCTGGAGTTGTCGGGTGGGGTGAAATTAATAATATGGACACGAAGGTTGCGTGCGCTTTGGCAGTCTCCCTTTCCCAGTTAATTATTGGGGAAAATCCGACTCGGACAGAGCATCTATGGCAGCGGATGTTCCGGGCCCACCGCAATATCCGAAACGGCGGTCTTATGATGCACACTATTTCTGCGATTGACATGGCGCTTTGGGATATCTGCGGTAAACTGCACGGAGTCCCAGTCTATCGACTATTAGGTGGACCGTGTCGGGATAAGATTTGGATGTATCCAGGACCGAATGCCATTAAAGTATCTCCTGGTGGACCGCAGAATTTCGCTGGAACTCCATCGGAGATAAAGGGACTCTTACAGAGAATAAAGGAGGCGCGTGAGAAGGTTGGTCCCGATGGAGCAGTTATGTTCGATGCCCATAGCTGTATGCCGCCTCCCATCGTGAAACAATTTGCAGGTTTTTTAAAGCCCGATGACCTATTGTTCCTAGAAGAAGCTTGGGTGCCGGGAAATATCGAGGTTATGCGTAAAGTGAGAGAGGCTGTCCCGGTTCCCTTGGCAACTGGTGAACGCGATCGAACGATATGGGAAGTCCGTGAAATATTAGAGGCCCAAGTCATCGATATCCTTCAGCCGGATTGCGGCCATGGTGGAGGAATCTCGCAAATGCGGAAGGTTGCTGCTCTGGCTGAGGCTCACTACGTACCCATTGCGCCGCATTGCACCATGTCGAATTTGGGTAAAACAGCTAGTCTTCACGTTGCTGCTTCCGTGCCCATGTTTCTCATTCATGAGGGGTACGCCAAAGTTCTGCCGGAGGATGTCGCTATTAAATCATGGGTGATGGACGACGAGGGGTATGTCTCTCTGCCAGAAGGTCCTGGACTGGGCGTTGAAGTGAACGAAGCCCGGGCCATAGAAGTCGGCCAGACTACTGAACAGAAATTCGAATGGCCCAACGCAAGATTACGGGACGGGGCTGTCTCGGATTATTGATGGATCTAGGATCCCATTTGTGTAGGCACCTCACTTCGATGTAGTTTTTTCGCTATATTTCTTACGGTTTCATTCAATCCGAAGACTTATAACTAACTTTCCGCGCCACTTAGTTTTGGTGATCTTCAGAAAAGAAAGCAAAGAGAAGGATTCCTGCTTTGTTGCGGGAGTATCGGCCAAGAGGAGTTGATAGACGGCTTCCGGACTATTGCCTAGAATTAGGTAAGGCTACCCACCTTTAGCTGTTACAGTACTCGCATGTCCGATGGGAGGAAATCCGTGTTGGTCGCGATGATACTGCGAATCGAAATGTTGCGTGCTCTTAAACCATTCGTGACGACCGTCAACAGATTCTTCGTAAACGTGATCCAGTAGCTCCTGTTTCTCTTCATTTCCCATGGGCTTGAAGTTCCTGGCTATGTTCAAGTCCTGTTCTAGATTCTCGAGGGACTCTATCCCACAGACTAGGGTACTGATCGACAATGTCAGAGAGAAGCGTCGACACTGATCGGCAGTCAAATCAAGTTCAGTAATGGGTTGTCCGCGCCCCCCGAGACACTTCATACCGATGGCACCAATATTCCGGCGGTTGAGTTCAGGAAGGATCTCTTTCTGAAAACTTCGATAGTGTGCATCCATCAGGTTGATGGGAAGTTGACAGGTATCCCAGTCAAAGTCGCGATCTAACATTTTTTTAAGAATGTGCGGACTTTTGTGACCTGTGAATCCAATAAATCTCACCTTTCCGGCTTGGCGCGCTGCCAGTGCGGTTTCTATTGCGCCCCCCTCGCGAAAAATCAGCTCGGGATCATTGTCATAATTAATCTCGTGGAATTGCCAAACGTCGATGACATCGGTTTGAAGGCGGCGCAAACTGTCATGTAGTTGCACTTCCGCCGTCTTACTATCGCGGGCACAGACTTTTGTCATTAGGGTGACTTGGTCACGATTGCCTTTTAAGGCCAGTCCCATCCTGCGTTCCGATTCACCTTCACCATATTCCCAAGCAGTGTCCATGAAGGTGAGTCCAGCATCGATCCCCATTCTCACCATTCGTATCGACAACTTTTCGTCAATATGGGGACGGACAAAATGACCGCCACCGAAGCCGATGATTGAAACTTCTAATCCAGTTCGTCCTAGCGTGCGGACTGGGAGACCTGCGGAATTGCGTCTTAGAGTCTCAGTCATTACCCGTCATCCGTTCGGTTTTGTCTTTTTGGAACTAGCTTTGTTCTAAAGTTCATTAATCTGGAAAATAATGGGCGTGGGATCAGCCACGATTCGTGAATGTGTTTAGAGGACAAACTTCCTCCCTTAAAATGCTAGAAGATTTCCTATGGTAACGGTTCAATTTCCTCAGACATATCACGCTGTATTGTCGGCCGGATGATCAATTCAGGAATGTTCGTCCTTATAGGAAGATTCGCAATATGGCAAATGGTGGCAGACGTTTCCTGAACGTCCACCATTTGCTGACGAGCTTCGGATGATGGAGGGAATGGACGTTTGTCAAGAATCGGAGTTGTGACTTCGCCGGGGATAATAACGCTGGCCCGAATTCCTGTATTTGGGAGATCGGCATTAATAAAGTTAGTAAAGTTAATAATTGCAGCCTTAGCGGCGCTATAGGCCGCGCCGCTTAATGGACCGGGCGTCAAAGCAGCGATCGAAGAAACATTGATAATTGTACCTTCTCTAGCTTCTAGCATCGCAGGTACCACAGCTTGAGTACAGAAGATCGTTCCAACTAGGTTGGAATTAATAACCCCATGTATCTCTTCCGGGGTGCTGGTCAACAACCTGCGGTGGGGGGAGCTGTGCCCAGCATTGTTCACCAAAATATCTATTCGGCCAAATATATTGAGAGTCTCTTTGGCCATTGCATGAGTAGCAATATGATCAGCTACATCCAGAACAAATGTTTCGGCGATGCCTCCGTCAGCCTCGATTTCATCTTTGACAGCTTCGATTTTTTCAGCCGTTCGGCCAATCAATACGACCTTAGCGCCCTGTTGTGCCATTTTTTTCGCTGATCCGCGGCCAATACCACTTCCGCTTCCAGTGATGATACAAACTTTATTTTTCAAACTCATTAGGTAATTATCTCTCGGGTAAAATTTATTGGGTAATCCTCGTGTTCTACTCTATTTTGGGATTCACAGCAAACTGACGCACGGTAGACTAGAACATGGTGATAGGCAATGATCAAGAAGACATTCTGCACCCGTACCGCCAAGTACAGTGTAACCTATGTCTCTTCCGTACCGTTCATGTTGAAAGATCAAATTAGAAAATATCGAAAAGCAATTCGAGTAAGCACATGAGCACTATAAAAAGTTGCTCACTAATAGACTGAGAACTCATGTGGATACTCTAGTTTCAAGTAACACCTCTCTGCCGTCGGATATGGCCGGCGACCGATGCCACGGGAGCGCACCAGAGGTCATCCCGCCGCCGAGCTATGTATTCACAGAGCAACTGGAAATCATATCTACTAGTTGTTAGACGGTCACCGTTGATGTCGTGAAAGACCAGGACGACCCACTGATTTTGTCCCACTGCTAACTCTTCGACCATTCCGATCATCTCGAATGCACTCATTCGCTCACAGGGACAACCTCCAATACAGGCGATATCAACTTTTTCAGGAACATTGGCAAAGCCATACTCCTGAATACCTCGCCCAGCTATAAAATGTTTCTCAATGAAAGGAATATAACTCTTTCGGCCTAGACCGAGGCCAATGTCGGTGTGATAGCAGGGATAACAGAACGTCCATTTCTCCTGGGTGGGAGCAATTTCCTTGAGACGTGATTGTGCCTTACTGATATCACTCTCTAGGCTTTCAAGAGTCATATCGCTGTAATGGACTCCTTCTACTGAATTGTGATTTGGGGGTCTCGGATGTGAGACCGAATGATTACCGATCTCGTGGCCATGCCTAGCAACCTCCCGCCAGGGAGACAATTTCTTGCGCCAATCAGCACCATTCGGAATCAGATAGAAAGTTCCCTTTAGATCCAACCGATTCATGATCGGGAGAGCGTGTTCGAGTTGCGTTGGTCTACCGTCATCAAAAGTAAGTGAGATTGCGCCTTGGTGAGGGGAGAACACTGAAAGTCCTTGTTTCGATAATTCGGGAACTATGACTGACTGTTCCTTAGTTTTCTAGGTCTCGGTTCAGAAAAATACTAAGGAGTTTTGATTCGATCGATGTCTGATTCTCAGAGATTAATTACCCAATCAGATTTCCCCGCTCATTTCCTCATGCTGTCCTCGAACCATTTCGAGCTGATCCCTATCCCAGGTCTCTTTTTGTTGTAGAGCGTAGAGAGATGTATAGCCTCCTGACCAGTCGGGCGGAATTAGACAGGGGCGGGAGTCATGGTGGGCCCATTTAGCAGGAGAACCTCGGACTATTGAGCCAGCATATTTTGAGGGTAAAGGATTGTAAGTGTAAGGAATCGCATCCGCACTGGAATAAGCATTGAGTAAAAGCGGGCGCCCTAGGTCTGAAAGATTCTGAGCCGAGCCATGGATTACTCTGCAGTTATGGATTGTAACGGATCCTGCAGGGCCAGGTAGATATGCTGCTTTCGACACATCGGCACTGGATAGGTCCTTATCGCTCAGGTGCCCAACCCATTGACCCTCGTCGTTGAACTGATCGTACAATGGCCCTTTATGTGATCCAGGTATTGCGCCTAAAGGGCCTTGATTAGGACTGCAGTCATAGAGCAGGGTGCCCATCGTCAGCGGAGAATAATTGGTATGTGGCCAGTAACTGATATCCTGGTGCCATTTGACCTCTTCCCCACCCTTAGACCACTTAAAATTCAGCTTGGAATGATGGAACTTTACATCGGGGCCTACCAGGTCAGCTGCTATATCGGCCAGAATTGATTCTGAGGCGAATTCCCAATAGGCCGGATGATGCTCTACTGGACTGGACAATCGACGGAGCCTTGGTTCTTCCGGAGTATGGCTCGGCTCGAGGTCAAAGATAGCATCTGACTTAGTCAAATCACGACTGCGCTCGACAATCTCATCCGTTACTTCAATTAATCGTCGAATCCAATGATCCGGGATGATGCTTTCTACTAATAGATAACCGTTCTCAAAGTAACTCTCGCGTTGTTCTTTAGAGAGCACTTTTGGCTGTTGGTGGAGAATTTTCTCAGATTCCATAGGAGACTATCCATTTGCGAATTTTTTTCACCTTTCAACAATAAAGCTCCCTTTTAGAAAAACCTGGAACAACCTATTTGGCAAAAGAGTGTTTTGCTATGATTGGGTTAAAAGATGGGTACATCTCCTTGAAAAGCTTTGCGTGCTTGCGCAGAGAGTTTTCCGCTAGTTTCCATACGATTTACCCAGTGGAATGGTACGCTTTCTGCCCATTTGGCTGGAGCGGCTTGGGGATCTGGAGTTCGGAATGCCATGAGTAATCCCCAGCGGGTGGGTAATCCCGGGTTGCGGTTGCCGACGTGGTGCGGCATGTGGTGGACAAAGGAAACCATGCTTCCAGGAGGCAACGTTAAATGAGCAATTTCCAGCGGTTTACCCGTGAAAGGGTGAATCTTTCCCTTAAGCCAGCCGTTTTCCATTGCATCATCATCATCAAGACGCGAGGTGTTCCACTTGTATGGGATGCGGTAGAGATGAGCGCCAGGAATTACCGCGAGTTGCCCTCCGTCCTCGGGAGAAGCGCCTTCGGGATAGCATAATGTCCGGATGCATTGGAGCTGAAGAAATTTTCGGGTTACCGAGTTGTCTGTACCGATGGGATCCTCAACCTCATAACTCCCGTCTCGATATTGGTGTGCATGCCAGGTTCTTCCAGATCCGGACGCCCGGTTGAGTACGAAACAGTGATCTAACACGAATCGGTTGCCAAGTAGCTTGCTGAAGAGTTTGTTCATCTGAGGGTGAGCTGTGATGACTTCAAGAGTGAAGTCATCATAGCAAAAAGGAGAATATTCTGGCATAATTCCCTGTGACTCAAATCCTCGAGCGATGAGGGAAGGGCTGGGACCGTGGAGACCGTGGTTATGCATGTAGCCACGACATTCGGCAGTCCTGAGGAACTGGGGCATCTGCTCTGATCCACCACAGCATTTGTCAAGAAACTCAGGCGTTATTTGTTCTGGCGGTGGTGGTGGCAGGCCTATGCTTGGAAAGTCGATTGAAGCCCAGTCTGTATCCACAAGGACACGGTCATTCATGCTTTGCAATTTCTTAAGGCTCTCCGTCCACCGTTGGCGGCCGGTGCTGGTCAGTATCCCTTCCCAGATCCAGTATCCTTCTTGTTCGAAGGCAGTACGATCAAAAGCGTCAAGGACTTCGGTCCGTAGAAGATCGGTTACACTAAAGGCAGGGGAAGTCTTATCAGATGCATTCATGATATTGTTTCGATATTAGGATTGGATGTGGAGAGAATTTCCTAGTTTCCATTTCATCTTAATCTTAGCAAGTTACTTTAGCCTCGTAACGAAAGCGGGAGGAATGGGCTCCGTTTCCTCATCTTATAAAAATCTATTGTCTAGGATTAAACGTTTTCGAGAATAGAATTATTTTTTGTGTGCGGCTTCTTTACTATAATTCTTTCGTTTATTTTCCGCACTCGGACAATGAGCGGCCAAAGCTCATTAGTTTCAGAAAATTATAACTTCCAGCTTCGTAAAGACAGAGGCCTGTTCCGTCCCGAAGCACTGCCAGGTCAGAATAAGCAGCAAAGTCCGGCTCAAGGACCCTGGCGGCTGACCAATTTTGGCATTCGTCGGTACTTGTCCGCAAAACAAGGGAGGCTCGGCAATCGGTTTTGGATGGATGGGCGAGCAGAACGCATGTAGGGTCCAACCTTACGATGCTTCCTTGGCACGAAGGTTCGGGAAGAAAAGGATCGTATTCAACTTTTGTCCAGGTCGATCCTCTGTCGCTGCTCCGAGCAAAGGCGCGACATTTCCGTCCCTGTCGGCTTCGCATATTCATGTAAACGGAACCATCCAACATTTCGACTACCTCGCACTCATCCGATGCGTTGGTTGTTAACTTTTCGCTCGTCTGCCAGGTTTTCCCATGATCGTCGCTGAAGAAGACTACTGATGATTGAACTTTGCCCCATTTTGCCGGACGCCAGGTTGCTGGTCCGGGACTTTCGTCGCACCAGGAAGGGATTAATAGCCTACCGCATTTAAGCTGAATTCCGTGGCCGGGGCCCGTCCCTATGTAAGTCCACGATGGGTCTTTAACGCTATAAGTGATTTCCTGGGGCAGCAACCAGGTTTCGCCCTCGTCTTCGCTGCGAGTAATGAAAACCTGTTGATTGTCTTTACAGAAGGTCAAGAGAATTGTCCCAGTATCTCGATCGACTACCGGGCAAGGGTTGCCACAAGACCGGGTGCCATCAGAAATTATTACCTGTTGTGGTCCCCAGGTTTTGCCATTGTTGGCACTTTTTCTCAGGACGATATCTATTTCGTCATCATCGTGGCCGTTGTGCCTACGGGCCTCGCAGAAGGCAAGCACAACACCCTCCGTGCTTACCGTAAGGGCCGGGATGCGATAAAGGAAGTATCCGGCTTCCCCGGATGAAAATAGAACCTGTGATTCCATCGGTCAGGATATTCTAAAGATTCCAAGGCTATTGGATTACCGAGCGTCCGGTAGCAATCATACGAGTTACGACAATTTTATCGCGATGCATCAGTTCACCCACTTTCGGGCTCAGATTCTTTGTCCAGTGAGAGTCCTCATAGACGGCTTTGTAGAGCCTGTCCTTCTCTGATTCGCTTTCAAAGCGACGGATCCAAATGTAGAGATTCTTTTCTTCGTCTCCCACAAAGCTTCCCAGTATGACCATGCCCTTTGCCACCTGGTAGGGAATAATTTCCTTTTCCATAAACTTTACCCATTCTTCCATCCGGCCGTCTTTAATTCTGTATTGTCTTAGTTCAAAAAACATGGGTCTTTCCTTCAATTTTGGTTAATGTTGGCTTGAGCGATAGTGCTCATGCCAGGGTTAGTTTGCAACATTACAAAAAGGAATATTGCCTCCCTATAAAATCATCTGCTATTCCTCGGCTAACTAAGCGTCACGATCTCCTGCATTACAATTTCTTTGGTTCGGCTGCGGGGTACGAACTCGATCAACTCCCTGGTTTCGGGCGAAAGCCTTTCGAGGATTTCACTTGGGAAAGGAAATGGCAAATTATCGCCTATTGGACCCAAAAATTGCGGAACATAGCGCAGCATGAGAAACCGGCGATCACGATTTCGGGGTCGCCAGGTAAGTACCCCATGGGTTAGAAGCTCAGGGATGATGACTACATCTCCGGCTTTCGGTGTCAGGTTGAGGACGGAGGGATGTGGATCGGGATCAGCGGTTTCTTTAGTGCTGACAAAGAATGAATCCGGTCGTTTGAACGCTCCTTTGTGGGAGCCAGGGATGACAACCAGACCTCCATCACCTGGGAAGACGTCCGTCAGGTAAAAAAAAACGACGAAATAATCACAGTAAATGAGGCCATTCTCAACAAAATAGCGGGGGGTTTGTGGCCCCCAATCGTCTCTGGCACAATGTAGAGAGTGAAATTTGGTATCTTCGTGTGTGTTGACTGTTAGATTTCCCTGTGCAAGTCGTGGTTTCAACCCTGTTAATTCCTTGACGATAGGCCACGTTTTGGGATGAAAAGCCAGGGCTTCCAGGGTCTTATCAAATGCGAACCCATGACTGAAATTGCGCCCTTTTACTTCGAAACCAGAGGGAAGACTGTTGGAAGGTGTATCGATATAGCGCTGGGCTGCCTCCCTTGCAGCTGTCAGCTCCGAACCTTTTAGGGCTCCCTCAAGAAAGAGATACCCTGAGGTGTCGAAAAAGTAGCGTTGTTCAGAAGTCATCATCACGAATGCCTAGATAGGGAGGTTGATTTGGTTCACGCACTGGGACCAATTTCTCCTCGATCACCACATTTCTGCGTTCTTGTGGCAAGAATGAATCCTACACAAATAGGGAGGAGAGGGCGGGCAGAAATCAACAGGATGAACCATATTAATTGGGAGGCGTCTAGGATTTGCACGAGGGAAAGTCGATTAGTTTGACGTAGTGGGAAAAGGAGGAATTATATGAGACTAAATGCTTGTGGGATATGTCAGTGACGAGCGCTATATTGCTCTGTCCGAAGTAGCGTTGGAGTTTTGTAACGACACCGGCGTGACGCTGGCCCGTTCCAGTGCTTCAGGAGCGGTTTATGCGGATGTTGAGCCAGGTCTCTATCGCGTTACACTGGCACGGGATGGATTTGGGGCCAAGTTCGTGGAGGTAGAAGTTTCGGAGGATAAGCCGCACCAGTTTCGTCTTTTGAGGGACTGCTTGATGGGTTATATGTGGCCAAAGTGTGTTCAATCCGGAGAGAGCTCAGAATTCCGGATACATTCTTATGAGCAGTATAAGCTCGAGTTTTGGCGATACGGGTTGGAAAAGGAGTTGGTGCGGCCGATTGGGTGGTACGATGAGCATGGCCCAAGAGCGACAGTACAAATTACACCGGATGGAGATTATACCCAGCAAGGAGTGCAATGGAACCAGGTTGGCTACACAAGCCCACGTCATAAACAATTTCTCATCGGACCGGAGAAATCTGGCCTTTACTATCTGCATGCGAAAACGGAGAGCGGTTGTTTTTTCTCTTTCCCTTGGGTGGTAGCCCCGCGGCGCCCAAAGGCAAAAGTAGCGGTGCTAGCCTCGGATATCAATTGGAATTGCTACAACAATTTTGGTGGGCGCAGTAACTATATTCATCCCGACAAGATGCCATCGACGCCGACGATTAACTCCCGGTTGGAGCTTAAACGCTATACGGATCCTGAGCATTTTCATTACCATTCTAAAGAATATCTCCCTCTTTCATTTGATCGTCCGGAGCCGATCAATCACGTGCCGGAAGGAGTGACGATTATGGATCCTATCGAGGGCCGATCACCCAACCACATTGCCCCGGCTGAGTGGCGTTTACTTGGCTGGTTAGAGCGGGAAGGATTTGATTATGACGTGTGGTCGGAAACGCAATTCCACTTTGGGAAACTCGACCTCGACGATTACAAGGTCCTGGTACTTGGACCCCATCCAGAATATTGGTCTGCGAAGATGTATTTCGAATTGAAAGACTGGGTGTTTAACCGAGGAGGGCGATTGATGTACCTCGGTGGGAACGGGTTAAATTGCGAGGTCGAATTTCTCGATGAGTCAACCATAGTTGTGCACAATGGACACAACAGGCGACAATACGAGGAGGGTTATGAAAGTCGTTTCCATATGCGACAAGAGTCGGAAGCCAATTTACTTGGAGTTGTGTACACGCAGACAGGAATCATGACGGCAGCTCCGTATCGGGTTATGGATGGAAAACATTGGGTTTTCGAGGGGATGGGGTTCAAGAATGGGGATCTCTTCGGGGAAGAATCTCTTCATATGCGGGTTCCAGGCGGTGCATCTGGACATGAGACAGATAAGATTTCATCAAGATTTTCTCCTTCCAATGTGTGCTTGCTGGCGAAAGGAACTAATCCTGATAAAGGCGGTGCGGAGATGGTATTGCATGAAAGGGAGGGAGGCGGGTCTGTTTTTTCGACGGGCTCGATTACTTATCTGAGTTCAATCTTGGTGAGTGAGTCGATCTCGAAGATAACGGCAACCGTATTAAGTCGGTTTCTGGGCTAGAGCGATTTGTTTTGGTATATTCTGACGAAAACCTACCACTCTTTTTCTGTCTTATACGGGTCAGGATCGTCGATCGAGTGCGTGAAGCGAAAGGAGAATAGTTCTGCATTTCGAAGATGTATTCGCAACTTCCGCCAATAGAGATCTTGCCCCCTCCCTGTCGGGATTCTAGGATCGCTCTTCCAGGTCATGGTATGGTGGGTAGAGTCCCCGACGAAGGGATCGCACGCTTCCTTTGTGCAGGAACCAAGAACCTTATTATCCCGATCAAGGATCTCTATTCGGATGGAACCGTTTAAATAACAACGACCATTAATCGCAAGCCGACTCCCCAAGCTAATGAGCGGACGTGTAATCACTATACCTTCTCGGTAGCGGTTGGCAAAAAGCCCGGCGTAGCCGTCTTTACGCATTTTTGCCAACCCCATACCGAAGGCTGCACCGCACCCTAGTGGGTCTTTTGCTTCCGGGTGATCGATGCCTTCACGCTGTCCGACTAACCACCAGTCATGATGGAAATCGGTGCCACTATAGTAAAACCATAGCTCCTCATCGACTTCGATTGGAGGGTTGACAATTGTTACCATGTGGGAATCCCAGCAGTTCTCATGGTTTCGAGCCAAGAAAGGTTGTCCCTTCATAGTTCGTTTCCATCGCAAACCATCGCGGCTGTGAAACAGCTGTACATCCATCACGTTATCAACGGCTTGAAAAACACATAGAGGAGCAAGATATTGGGTGCCAATCCGATAGGGTACCATTCCATAGAAGGATTCATCGATATTATCCATGTCCTCGTCTGCTGTTGCCAATAGAATTGGTTCGCTCCAATGAAGGAAATCAGAACTTCGAATTTGCCAGATACGTCGTTGGGAGTATGTAGAAAAGTTGTCGGGTTCAAAGGGGCGTGAGAATGTCTCATCGCGGTTGAAGCGGGTACGAGTTGCACCAGCTGTCATTAGGAAGTGTCGTGTGTAGGCAACATACTCTCTAGCTTCCCAATCATAGCCAACGATATGGACATCACAGAGTCGAGGCCCAGCATTGCCTACGCAGGGAAGATCGTCGTAGATTTGCCATTGAATTCCATCTGGGGAATAGGCTGCTACGATCTGACGGTTGTTATTTTGATCCCACATCCGAGTGAACAGCCCCTTAAAGCGCTCGGCTTCCGAGTTTGGAAAGGGATCTTCAACGACAGTGAGGCCGTGAGCGCCTGATTTGGAATTACCGAGAACGATATTGGTTTTATGATTGTTAGTGGAGGGTCGGTCGACCTCTGGCTTATCCCAAACTATACCGTTTGAACTTACCGCGTAGCACATTCGGCTCTCAAGCCCGAGTTGCATTTTACTACTATCGGGTTCTCCAACCAGGATTTCATACCAACACTTGAAGAGGCCGTCCTGAGTGTCACGGATTACCGTGTAGTTAGCACAACCAAAGTAGGGCAACCCCTCCCAGTCTTCAGTTTTTTTGATCAGCGGACTTGTGTCGTAACGATCTGGGGTATGCCATAAACGGGTGACATCGGTCACGGATTCCAAGATTACGTTGTCTACGAAGATCTGGACCTTGTCTGCAATGTAGAGTTGGGTGCTGTCCTTAAAAAGTTCGTTCATGAGGCTTATTTTGGCCCTTCCAAATGAAGGGCGAACAGATGTAGAGTCTTAAAAAACAAGATCGTTTACAGAAAATGCATCTGCCAATTTAGAGCCAGATTAATCGGGGTTGAAATTTAATCTGCATAGTTCATATTCCCGTGTCCAGCGAAGTGCCAAAATTTCGTCTTACTACCCACATCAACTATATAATCCCCAAACTAGTAGCTATGACAGCAAATCGATTATCTCGAGAACAAAGTTCATTTTTCGACACATTTGGCTTTCTTTCCCTTCCCGGTTTCATGGCCGATGACATAGGCGAAATAACTGATGCCTTTGAAGAGGTTTGGGCTGAGCGCGGAGGAGGGCATCATGGACAACCCCACGATGGCAAAAACAGATCCTGTATCGTCCCCTTCATAGACCAGCATGAACGGCTTTGTGCTCTCTTAGACGATCCCCGCATAGAAGGACTGTTGTGTGGTCTTTTAGGAGACGATTTCAACTACATGGGCTCCGATGGCAATTACTACGCAGGCGATACGCAGTGGCACTCCGATGGTTACAAGAAAACTATACGCCATACAAAGATTGCCTTTTACCTTGATTCCCTTACAAGAGACACCGGATGTCTCCGAGTGATTCCGGGTAGCCATCGGCTTGGGGAAGGTTACTCCGAAGTCCTAGAAGGTGAGGTCCGTGATTCAGAAGATCGTTGGGGTGTAAGAGGTGAAGAGGTTCCGGCTGTGGCCTTTGAAACGAAGCCAGGTGATATATTGATCTTTCAGCATAATCTGAAGCACGCTGCTTTTGGCGGTGGAGGACGACGTCGCATGTTTACCATCAATTGTTGCCAGCGGGTTGGAGAAGATCAGATCCATCTTCTAAAGGAGGATATTGCAGCCCGTGCTCGATTCTGGTTAGATCGAAACTATGGGGAGAAGATGATCGCGACGGCAAATGAGCGTCGGATGGTCCATTTGGAGCAAGTCATGGCGAATGACAGTCACCTGGCGGAACTTAGCGCTAGAAGTCGTGAGGAAATGCTGGAGCCATCTAGGGGATAGATACATAATCAGAGATTTGAGGAACAGGAGACAAGACGGCCATCAATGGGCGCCTGAGGACCTTAGATTGAGCGTATTGAGAAATTTACAAAACTCGCTACTGGATTGCGATTTTCGCCAGGTAGATAGAAGTTTGACCTTCGTGGGAGGAATAGTAACTTACCCAGAGCATACCATCATGCCAGACCATGCCGGGGTACGAGCAATCTCCGCCACTGGGTAAGGCCAGTACCGGGGCATAACTGTTGCGGGTCATTTGTGCTAGGACGGTGATAGGTTTGCCGTCAGGCCGCATTCCTCGAGCAGAAGCCCAGAGAGAACGATTGGGAAGAAGGATAAAATTAGGGCCGCCAAGATCCGCTTCGAGTTGCGTAAACGACCAATTCGTATACGGCGGACGGCTTGTTCCAATCCAGTTGGGGCGAATAAGAGCAATCATCTCATCATCGGGCATGATTCGGAGTGTCGTCTCGCTAACG
The DNA here is from genome assembly GCA_003226295.1 of Candidatus Moanabacter tarae. Taxonomy (NCBI): domain Bacteria; kingdom Pseudomonadati; phylum Verrucomicrobiota; class Opitutia; order Puniceicoccales; genus Candidatus Moanibacter; species Candidatus Moanibacter tarae. Next base: position 2,524,036 of record CP029803.1, read on the forward strand.
GTCCAGGTATTATTGGGCAAGATGAATTCGGTGACCCACTCCCATTCGAGAGCATTTGATGTGCGATAGAGAAATCCCCTCCGAGGATTGGTGCCCTCGCCGAGTTTAGATACGCAGTAGCCGATATTGTCCTTCCAAGTGACTCGCCATAGCCAGTGGTCCTCGGCAAGTAGTTTTTTATTAGGGGACCACGACCATCCATCATTGGAAAAGGCTACCCGGGGAGAACGCGTTTCCTTAACGTTGTTTTGGAGGGAGGTCCCCCCCATTAATAACAACAGGCGACCGTCAGGCATGATCGATATTTTGGGATCCCGCAGATCAATGCTATCTTCAGATAGTAGGGCTGTGGAGGTCCAGGAATCTCCATCGTTGGATACGATTACGCGGATCATTCCAATCGAGTTGTTATGGCCCGTCGCCTCCCGAAATGTGCACCACCATCTATCCTCGAACCGAATCAGATCAGTGAAGGCGTTGTGTGGCGCGTGGCTCCAGATTTTCTTAACGGAGAGAATCCTGGGTTGTTTATGCGGAACCTGGGCACTGTTCATCGGTAGAACTTAAAGTTACAGCAAGAATAAAGTACAGGTCTGTGAGCCACTAGCAATTAAGTTCCCCCTAGTTTGCTCTTTAGGAGAGGAATCTAAATAACTTTCAATCATTGATGGAGGCATCGCTATCGAAGAGTGAAACCAAGAGGAAGTTTCTTTCAAAATGATTCACAGTTAAAACCCCCTTCGAACATAATCATCAGGGAAAAAGATAGGCCGTACAACCTCGTGAGGATCAGCCTGTCTCGGCGTGCCGGCCGGGACTCGATACTCCATGATCGCATCTTCGTTGAGGTCAAGACCAAGGCCGGGAAGAGTGGGTATCTTAATCATGTCGCCATGAATTTCAAAAAGATGTGGTGTATTCATCAGCTGAAGTAGGGGTTCCCACTGTTCTTCTGGTCGAAATGGCGGGGTGATTACTGCCACTTCAAGCATTTTACAGCTTTTAATTGAGGCTGCTAACTGGATCACAGGAGCTAGAAGTAGGTGGTTAGCTCCGTGCATGATAAGGGGAACACGAAAACCTTCGGCGATTGCAGCAACACGATGGACTGTCATTATTCCACCGGAAAGGAACGCATCAGGTTGCCAGATATCAAGTGATTTATGGGTTCCATAGCGGATGAAGGGCTCGAGACCGAAATCACGTTCGCCGGCGGTTATAGGAAGATCGACGGATTTAGTGAGCCGGGCATAGCCGTCAACATCTCCGTGTTCTAAAGGCTCCTCTAACCATTCTGCCTGGAGAAAATACAGGCAGCGGGCGATTTCGAGGGCTTTCTCAATATCCCAGAGGCTTCCTGAGCACGAAGCCGTTCGATCGAACATGAATCGGACCTTATCAGGACCTCCCAAATGGTCGCGCAAATGTTGAAACATCTCAATCCTCTCGAATGGGTTGTCATCCCATATCTGAAGTTTTATTGCACGGTACCCATTTTCCACGTATTTAATTACATCCTCCAGTTCCTGTTGAATTGGGGTCTTCTGTACAGCAGGCCAGCAAACCGTGGCATACATTTGAATTTCCTGGCGGAAAGACCCGCCAAGCAGACGGTATATTGGTTGGTTAGTTGCTTTCCCGAGTAGATCCCAAAGAGCATGTTCAACGCTTGCAGCGCGGCCTAATCCGTGGGCAACATACTCCCCAATCCGGAAAGGATCGTTACCAAGGAGCATAGGACGGACAAGTGAGTCGAGTAGAGTATCGCGCACTTCACCTACTCCCCAGCCAGTCAGGTTTTCGTTGGTTTGTACTCGCACAAATCCGACTTCGCCGTATTTACCTGCACGCAGTTCATCGTCCGTACATGGAACTTGGACTCGGATTGTATCGATGCTAGTGATTATCATATGTTCGCTTTAAACTTTTTTCCTTAAAGTGAAGATATGCTAAGGATGCCTTACTTTCCTGCCACTCTCCAGATCTTAAAACTTCATCTACAATGGGTTGGCAACTCCAGAAATTTTGATTTCTTAGAACTCAATTTTGAGGTCAATATTTAATGGGTAGCCGCCCTATATGCGGATTGAAAATCTTGATCCAGGAACAGAGTGTCTTCCTCGGAGTCGCTCGGTTCGATTGCACCTTGACCATGATTGGTACAAGCGGCCTTTACAAGCACGATAACACTATGAATCCGGGTTTCGGATTTCCAAACGAGGATGTTTTACCCATTTAGTCTGTTGCGGATAATTGGCGCTTGCCAGGGGCCTTGACAGCCGAGCAATCAGGTAAGCGTGTCGCGACTCGTGGAGCTAACCCGGGTCAAGATACTTTGGAGTTGTTGATAAAGGTTGACTTTCTACAGTTGTCTCGGCGCAAACAGAGTCGGTATTATAGTGGAGTTTCGTGACCCTGATATTGACTGATGGAGCTACTGATTTCCCAGAGATAAGACTCGAAAACTTTGAAGAGTCCATTTTAATTAGTGACAGAAATTGAGGAGACCCCCCATGAGTAGAAAGATTGTGATTGGAATCACGCGGGAGTTTTTAAATGCGGAGGGCAACTTCGCTCTTCCTGGACCCGGACTAAAACTTTTCGACGAGATGCCAGGGGTTGAGTATCGGTTATTTAGCGAGGACCTTCCGGTAGTGACTCCCGAGCAGGTGCTCGGATGTGATATGGTTATTTCGGGCGGAATCCGATGGGAGAGCAGCTCCTTTGAAGGAATTGATCAACTCGTGGCGGTGCTCTATACTGGAGTCGGGTACGAGCATCTAGATCTTGATATTCTGACCGATGCCAACGTAATGTTTTGCATTGCGCCTGATGCGGTGCGCCGGCCAATGGCCTCGATTATCATTACTATGTTACTAGCACTGACTTTACAGCTAATTAACAAGGATCGCATCACACGTGAAGGTCGTTGGGAGGAACAAGAACGATTTCGTGGTGAAGGTGTAACTGGCAAAACCCTCGGCTCAATTGGAGTAGGGAATATTGGCCATGAGATGTTTATGTTAGCTAAACCTTTCGGAATGCGGCATTTGGGGTGTGACCCCAATGTCACTCAGGAGGCGGTTGCCGAGGTTGGGGTTGAGTTAGTCGATTTGGGTCGTTTATTGGCGGAGTCTGATTTTGTGAATGTGAGTGTTCCACTTAGTGAGCAGACACGGCATTTGATTGGGGAGGCTGAACTGCAGAAAATGAAGCCTTCAGCTTATCTGATCAACACCTCCCGGGGTTCAGTTGTTGACGAGACGGCTTTGATACGGTCTCTGCAAAGGGGCCAAATTCGTGGAGCTGGCCTCGATGTATTTGAACAGGAACCCGTAGATCCCGACAATCCGCTCCTGAAAATGGAGAACGTTGTCGTTTCCCCTCACTCTTTATGCCACACGGAAGAATTTTACATGAGAGCATGGACGGGAAAATTACAGCAGGCTAACCAAATTGCTCGAGGGAAGGTGCCTGATCATGTCGTCAATAGGGAAGTTCTAGATAAATTGGAGTTGCGGACGAAGCTTCGTAAATTTGGGGAAACTTAAAAACTCTCGTTGAGCTTGGCCAAATTATAAAACGTGAACTCTGGTTAACTACACTTTTTTCTCTGGAACCTTCAGCTGAGTAAACTCGAAGTCGGGTCCTTTGGAGAAGGTGGCTCCGTAACCTAGTCCCCAACCGTGCGGGCCGTCACCAGCTTGATCCTCGGCCCAGGCCTTGAGAGGAACGCTATCCCAATCTTCAGTGAACCAATACTGGGACTCGGGTCTGGATGTGGGTTCGCTCCCGAGAGGATTTCCGTTATGTCCCGGTTCGGCGTGATCCGAAATGTACCAGCCAACTTTAAAATCTAGAAGTGGCATGACCCTGTCGACCGTGGTGCCGGCAAACTCTTCTTCGTAGACAAAGTGCCAGCCTAGTTTCAACTTTTTGGGATCGGAGCCTTCTTGCAGGGGCGCCGCGTAGTCGAAAATGGAGTCACGATTCTGGATGTTCCATCCTAACGCATCTACTACTAAGGGAAGGATCTTCGGATGGTCCAATAAGGCCAGGAAGGCTTCATGGCGTACCAGACCGTTGCGACAAGACACGCTTTCCTTAGATTCCACGCCTTTTTCCTGCCGAAGGTGATTCGCAACCTCGTCCATTGCGGACGATATCCGCTCCAATTCCTCATCCACTAGGAGATTCTCCAGCACCGTCCAGCCCCAATCGTTGAGCTGGTGTACTTGTGTCGCTGTTATCGCAATAGTCATTATAGAAGTCGTCCTGATTTGGTAAAACTTGGACAGTCCTCAACCGGGGGCAGGTAGCTTTCTGATTGGTCAAAAGTCAACGAGAAGATGTTGTTAAAAAGTTACAATCCCGAATTGAATATAAGCTTGCTGGCTATCTATATTAATGTGAGCGTGCCCTTCCAGAACGGTGAGCATGGAGGAAGAGATTGAGCTGGCTCGAAAGTATGTTAATCTTTCCAATCGTCATGAATTAGAAATGGTTTTTCGTATGTTCGATGAGAATGCGGTATATCATTCTAATTCCGTAGGCTCGTTCAAAGGCTTGGTGGCAATATCTACAATGATGCGGGAATTTTTCGCGCGGTATAAGGATGTCCATTGGGTGGTAGATAAGTACAGCGTCTCTAAAAAGGGAGGCGTTGAGTTCGGGTTTGTTCGACGTAGTTCCGACCCAGAGTCAGGCAAAGCAACAAGCGGAAGAGGGTGGGAGCGAATTGTTTTCAATGATACAGGCCTCATCACGGAGATCGAGGTGGATACATTTAAATCCAGATCTTCATAGTTCTAATAATGGGTGCCTAACCCGAAAGATTCTTGGATACTCGCTGTACTTTATGACGAGTAACTATATTCCCGCGAGAGTCTCTGCCTTTGAGCGCAAGTTGCGAAAAGTCAAAGTCGATGATCTTGTTTCGAGCTTTCGATTGCGGGTCCAGGTGGAGATGGACGATCCCTTCTGATTCACCGCATATTATTTGGTTAAAGAAGAGAATACGAGTGCCTGGATTTCCCTGTGCAAGATCGTAAAGCTTGTCCCTGGTAACCCCAGAAACACGAAATTTTTTTGCAAAGGTACGACCAGATTTACCGTCTCGATAAATCATGCTGTAGACGACTGGAGCTTCTTTGTTGAATATAGCGATGTGGGCAGGGTTTTTCCCTACGAATGACTTTTCGGTAACACGCGATACCTGCATTGTGCCGTCCCTCCTGAAGACAATGATGTCATCCATACGTGAACATTTTTCTATGGCTCGTTCGCGTTTCAGTCCAACACCGGCGAATCCTTCCTGGGCGTTAAGAAAGAGAGTTTCTCCGGCCACCGCTACTTTAGAGGCGATAATCCTATCAAACTTTTCAATGGAGGTGCGTCGCTTCTGATTCTCACCGAATTGATTTTTCAATTCCTTAAAGTATCGAACCGTGTATCTAGTCAGGCCCTTGAGATTTCTTCTGACCTGATCAATATCCCTTTCGAGGGCGTCAATTTGGTCTGTTGCCTTTAGCAAATCGTATTTTGAAATTCTTTTTATGCGGATCTCGAGAAGTCGGAGAATATCATCTTTTGTTATTTTCCTCTTCAGTGGTTTTTGGTAAGGTGCGAGAGCATCTGAAACCACATTTATTACTGCATCCCAAGTTATTTTGTTCTCAATTTTCCGGTAGATCTTTTTCGCAATAAAGATCCGTTCAAGTGATAGGGAATGCCATTGCTCGAGGAGTTCATTTAGCCGGATCTCAAGTTCCTGAGCGAGAAGTTCTTTAGTTTTGAACGCGGAACGCTTAAGAAGGTCGTTGACGGAAAGAAAGCGAGGTTTCATGTTATCGATCACGCAAGTATTCGGAGCAATTGATACTTCGCAGTCGGTGAATGCGTAGAGCGCCTGGATTGCCTGGGAGGAATCGGTACCGGGTGGAAGGTGGATTATAATTTCAACTTCCTCGGCAGTATTGTCTTCAATTTTGTTAATTTTAATCTTCCCCTTTTCGTTAGCCGCAAGAATTGAATCGATCAGGCTCGTGGTGGTTGAGCCGAAAGGTATCTCCACGATTGCCAGTCTCCTTCTTGGGAGGATTTCAATTTTCGCCCGGATGCGGACCCGCCCACCTCGCATTCCTCCGTTGTAGTCACTAGAATCGGCGATTCCCCCGCTTGGAAAATCAGGAAGGATGTTTGTTTTCTTTCTTCGAAGAGCATCGATTGATGCATCGACCAGTTCATTAAAGTTGTGGGGTAGGATTTTGGTTGAGAGGCCGACCGCTATACCTTCTGCGCCGTGTGCTAAGAGAAGAGGAAATTTCACTGGGAAGCTGACTGGTTCCCTGTTGCGTCCATCGTAGGAATTGGCCCAGAGGGTTGTTTTAGAATTAAAAATGACTGCTAAAGCAAATCTAGAGAGACGTGCCTCAATGTAACGGGCAGCTGCAGCAGGATCTCCGGTAGCAGGATTCCCCCAGTTACCTTGGCAGTCGATGAGAAGATGTTTTTGGCCTAGCTGAATGAGAGCATCCGCGATAGCAGCGTCTCCGTGGGGGTGATATTTCATAGTGTTGCCGACAACATTGGCCACTTTATTATAGCGACCATCCTCCATTTCTCGCATGGAATGAAGGATGCGGCGTTGAACTGGTTTCAATCCGTCCTCTATACTGGGCACGGCCCGTTCGAGAATCACGTAAGAAGCATAATCTAAAAACCAGTCACTATACAAATCGGCGACGTGAGGAACAACGGGAGCCGGAGCTGGTTTTCTCTTTCGGACCATTAACGCAATCTCGATTAAGCTGAAAGTAGGGCCTGATCTACTTTTAGATTTCTAATGATAAATTGCTGGCGCTCGGGGGTATTCTTGCCCATGTAGAAACTAAGTGTTTCTTGGATCGACATATGTCTCCCGATGACGACTGGGTCGAGCCGCATCTTATCGCCGATAAAATTCTTGAACTCATCTGAAGAAATCTCACCAAGGCCCTTAAAACGGGTAATCTCGGGATTCGGGGACAATCGCTTGACCGTTGCGTTTTTCTCTTCCTCGGAGTAACAGTAGACTGTTTCCTTCTTGGTTCTTACCCTAAAGAGGGGTGTTTGCAAAATATAGAGATGCCCCTGCTTGACCAATTCGGAAAAGAACTGGAGGAAGAAAGTGATCAGTAAAAGTCGAATGTGCATCCCATCGACATCAGCGTCGGTAGCGAGAACCACTTGATTGTAACGTAAGTCATCAAGATTTTGTTCGATGTTGAGCGCATTTTGGAGCAGATTGAATTCTTCATTCTCATAGACCACCTTTCGAGCGAGGCCGTAACAATTTAGGGGTTTGCCCCTCAGGCTGAAAACGGCCTGAGTTTGGACGTTCCGTGCCTGAGTAATCGAACCACTGGCGGAATTTCCTTCCGTAATAAAGAGAGTAGATTCCAAACGTCTACGGTCTTTGCTGTTGAGATGGGTTCTACAGTCCCTCAATTTGCGGTTGTGAAGACGTGCCTTACGGGCTCGCTCCCTCGCGATTTTCTGTATACCTTTAAGTTCCTTTCGCTCTTTCTCACTTTCAAGGATCTTTTGGAGGAGGAGGTTGGCAGTTTCGGGATGACGATGGAGATAGTTGTCGAGTTCTTCCTTAACAAAAGTATTGATATACCCTCGAATCGAGTCCCCGCCGGGTGCCATCTCGTGTGAACCTAACTTCGTTTTGGTCTGAGATTCAAAGACGGGTTCTTCCACCCTGACGCTCAAAGCAGCGATTATGGAAGAACGAATGTCCGATGTATCAAGACTCTTCTTGTAGAATTCCTTCAGGGTTCTCCCAATCGCTTCTCGAAACGCTGCTTGATGGGTGCCCCCCTGGTTTGTGTTCTGACCATTGACGAAAGAGTAGTACTCCTCTCCGTATTGGCTGCTGTGAGTAAAGGCAATTTCGACATCGATTCCGCGAAGGTGGATAATAGGATATAAGGGCTCTTCATTCAGCTTCCCAACCAAAAGGTCGTAAAGTCCATTCTTGGACTTAAAGCGTTTTCCGTTCAATCTCAGCATGAGTCCACGATTTAGATAGGCGTAATTTCGAATCATATTTTCTACATATTCCTCCCGAAATTTAAAATCGCCAAATATCTTGGAATCAGGGTTAAAGGATACAGAAGTGCCGTCACTAGCACTAGTCTGCTGATTTACTCGGTGCTGCCGTGTTACCTTGCCACGGGAAAAGGACAATCGGCGGGTCTTTTTGTTACGAACCGCTGAAATCTCGAATTCCAAGGAAAGCGCGTTGACCGCCTTTAGCCCAATTCCATTGAGCCCCACCGATTTTTTAAAAGCTTCGGAATTGTACTTCGCGCCGGTGAAAATCCCCGCTGCGCAGTCCTGTATCTTAGTCAATGGTATTCCTCTTCCGTAGTCCCGAACTGAAACGCTGTTATTTCTTAAAGAGATTTCGATTTCCTTTCCAAAACCCATCACAAATTCGTCGACTGAATTGTCCACCACCTCTTTCAGCAAAACATAGATACCGTCGTCGGCAGCTGAACCGTCCCCCAGCTTACCGATATACATCCCCGGTCGCAGGCGGATGTGTTCCTTCCAGTCCAATGTGCGGACGCTTTTTTCAGTATAAGTTTGGTGAGACATTTGCTATAATTTTTTCTCGGTAACTGCCGATTGGGTACTTTCGGGGAAGAAGTTTACATGAACAATTGGAGATACATCCGGATGCATTCCCTGGCAAGAATATATGTAAACAAATGAGCACTAACGAAAACTTATGATTATTCCTTGATGGTACTGTGGAATAAACTCAACTCGCGAGTGTACCTTCGATCTGAATTTCAAAAGGATTGCCCTTCTCATTTTGTCTTGCTTGAAGGTGGTAAATTGTCAGCCTTTGGATATTCGGGTGGAGGAGGCGATTCTTTCCCCATTTTATCATGATTAGAAAATTCACCAATCCGTCTCCCTTGTACAGTTGGGAATACGAACACGATTCTTGCGGGGTGGGGTTTATCGCGAACATTAGGGGTGAGCGGTCTCATACCATTATCGACCGGGCAGTAGTTGGGTTAAAGAATCTGGCTCACCGGGGTGCGATTGATGCGGATGCGGTGACCGGGGACGGTTCTGGAATACTGACTCAGATTCCTTATGAGCTCTTTCGCGAGTTTCTGAAATCAAAAGGCAAGCAACTCTTCAGAGAATCAGATTTAGCGATCTGTGTTGTCTTCTTGCCTCGGGATGATGAGTACGCTGAGGCGCATGGTAGGAAGATTATAAGGGATGCGATTGACGGAGAGGATCTCGCTTTTCTGGCATGGAGGGAAGTTCCTGTAAATCCAACTTGCTTGGGGAAGACGGCAGAGATGAGTCGGCCTCTGATTCTTCAAGCGCTCGTAGGCCGCAAGGAGAAGGAGGAAAAAGAGGAAAGTCTGACTGAAACGGAAGAAGCAGAGGCCTTTGAGAGGAGCTGTTTCTTGGCCATGAAAATGGCTGAGAAGAGGGCGGCCGAAGAGAATTTCGAAGATTTCTACATTGTCAGTTTCTCCAGTCGGACGATCACATACAAGGGACTGTTGAGCGCCCCCCAAATACATCGGTTCTTCCTTGACCTAAGATCTCCCCTCTACACTTGCGCCTTTGCTATCTTTCACCAACGGTTCGCTACTAATACGATACCTGATTGGACACGGGCTCAACCCTATCGAATGTTGGCTCATAATGGAGAGATCAACACCATTCGCGGGAACCGAAATTTGATGCGTGCACGTGGCTTTGCCTCCTCCGTTGGGATTTGGGATGATCGGTTTGCCGACCTGCACCCGATAATCCAGCCGGAGATGAGTGATTCGGCAAGTTTTGACAATGCCCTTCAGCTGATCGCTCTTTCCGGTCGGTCTAGTGTCGAAAGTATATCCATGATGATGCCAGCATCATGGGAGAAAGATAAGGGTTTGGCGCAAAAAGTTAGGGATTTCTATCATTTCCACTCCACTATGATCGAACCGTGGGACGGACCCTGTGCTATTGTATTCACCGATGGGCGCTTTGTGGGTGCATCCCTCGATCGCAGCGGATTACGGCCCCTCCGCTATAAGGTCTTCGATGATGGGACTATTGTTATGGCTTCAGAAGCCGGGATAATTCCCGACTGGGGAGCCAAGGTAGTGACTAATGGCCGACTGGGCCCAAGTAGGATGGTGACGGTAGACCTTAAGGAAAAAAAGCTACTTGAAGATGGCGATCGTCAATCTTACCTAGCGAACCTGGCCGATTTTGGCAAATGGTGCAAGAATTCGCTCCATAACCTACACGATCTCTCAAAAGCCCATGCCGAATACGAGGAGATCTCGCTAGAGCCCGAGACTTTGGAGGAGCTTCAGATAGTATTCGGGTACCACTTGGATGAACGCGAATTGGTCCTGATGCCCATGGCCGAGACTGGGATGGAGCCCCTCGGCTCAATGGGTGACGATACCCCTCTTGCAGTCCTCTCTCGACGACCACGGCTCATCTATTCCTATTTCAAACAGCTATTTGCTCAGGTAACGAATCCGGCAATCGATTCCACCAGGGAGCACCTGATGATGTCGTTGAATATGTATTTAGGCGGCCGCTTGGAATTGTTTGAGGTCAAAGAACTCCCGCACGACCGTGAGTTTCTGGAGTTAGATACCCCAATACTCATGGATCATGAGTATTGGGGTATCTACTCCACAAACTTCCTTCGTGGACGTATTCTAAAGTTGGACGCCGTCTTCGAAGCCAGCGAAGGAAAGGGCTCTCTTGAAACTGAGATCCAGGTTCTTAGAAAGAGGGCACGAACGGCTGTAGCAATGGAAGGAGTGCGTGTTATTGTCGTTTCCGATCGTAAGGTGAACGAAAACAAGGCACCGATCCCAATGTTGTTGGCAGTTGGGGCCGTTCATCAAGAATTGGTTCGAACTGGACAGCGGCTAAAAGCCGATATTGTTGCTGAGACGGGAGAGGTGCGGGATGTTCATCAGGTTGCCTGCCTTGTAGGATTTGGGGCCAATGCTGTTCATCCTTATCTGGCGCTAGATGTAGTCCGGACTCTGATTTCCCGCCAAGAGACTGGGGGAGTCAAAATTGAAGAGGGGTTGGGAAACTATCGTAACGCCCTTAACAAAGGTCTTCTCAAGATCATGTCCAAAATGGGGATCGGAACTCTTTTTAGCTATCAGGGGGCGCAAATTTTCGAGGCAATTGGTTTGGACAAGAAGTTGGTCGAGGACTGTTTTTATGGGACCCCATCTCCAATAGGAGGGATTTCCTATGAAGAGATTGCCGAGGAGGTCCTGGTTAGGCATGGGAATGCATACGCCAGAGGAATAGAGCCAGTAGCTGTCGAATCGGACGGTTATTTCAAAGCAAAGCGCAACGGAGGTGAATTCCACAACTTGAATCCGAAGGTTGTTTCGGGGATGAATAAATTCCTCCGGAAGAGCGGCTTTGAAGGTTTTGAAATCTTCAAAACAGCGAGCGATGAGCATGTTCCTGTGGCTCCAAGAGATCTACTGAAGTTAAGATTCCCTAACGAGGAGATCTTGTTGGGTAATGTGGAGTCAGTTGAGGAAATTCGTCGACGTTTTACTACAGCTGGCATGTCTTTAGGAGCCCTTTCTCCGGAGGCACATGAATGTCTTGCTATAGCGATGAACAGTATCGGGGGAAAGTCGAATTGCGGAGAAGGTGGCGAAGATCCAAAGCGGTTTTCCCCTTTGGAGACTGGCGAGAATGCGAATAGCGCAATTAAACAGGTGGCTAGCGGGCGGTTTGGAGTCACGGCAGAGTACCTAGCGAATGCCAAGGAAATAGAAATCAAAATTGCCCAAGGTGCAAAACCTGGAGAAGGAGGTCAGATTCCGGGTCACAAAGTCTCTGAAGTAATAGCACGCCTCCGTTATAGCGTTCCAGGGGTTCCCCTTATTTCTCCCCCACCGCATCACGACATCTATTCAATCGAGGATCTTGCCCAGCTAATTTTTGATCTCAAGGAAGTTAACCCGCGGGCAAAGGTGTGTGTTAAGTTGGTTTCTAGTTCCGGGGTTGGCACGATAGCGGTAGGGGTAACGAAAGCATACGCTGACATTATTCTTGTTTCAGGACATGAAGGAGGGACTGGCGCTTCGCCTTTATCATCAATTAAAAACGCTGGATCAGCTTGGGAGATTGGGATTTCGGAGGTCCACCAGATTCTCATGATGAATGGCCTTCGTAATCGAGTGATTCTGAGGACCGATGGAGGGATGCGGACGGGGCGTGATATTGTAATCGCGGCGATACTTGGAGCTGAGGAATACAATTTCGGAACCGCGGCCTTGATTGCTGCTGGTTGCGCTATGTTTCGCGTCTGTCACCTCAATACTTGTCCTGTGGGAGTGGCCACCCAGGAGGAAAAGCTTAGGGAGAAATTTCGGGGAAAAGCTGAAAATGTTGTTAGGTTTTTTAATGCGGTGGCGGAAGATGTTCGCCGATATCTGGCAAAATTGGGGTATTCGAGGCTTGAGGATATTATTGGGAGAACTGATCTCGTTGAGCAGGTTGAAGATCCTGAGAATCCAAAAACTAAGAAAATTGATCTTTCACCAATACTGTTCAACCCGGATTTATCAGGGGATTTTCCGAGGGTTAATACGCGCAGTCGTAATGACAGCCCAGGCCATGAGGGGTCCCTCGATCATCAGCTCTTACAGGATGCAAGGAGTGCTATCCTACAGAAAAGTAGCCGTTATGTCGGCACTTACACGATTAACAACACACACCGTGACGTTGGTACGCGCTTATCAGGGGAAATTGCCTACATGTATGGTAACCGAGGATTAAAGCCGGGATCGCTAGATCTTACTTTTCGAGGAAGCGCAGGACAAAGTTTTGGTGCTTTTCTTGTTCCCGGCGTTCACTTGCGGTTGATGGGTGAGGCTAATGACTACGTAGGCAAGGGTATGCATGGTGGCCAAATTGTAGTTCGGCCAAGCGAGGAGGAGACATTCACGTGGCACGAGAACTTCATTTTGGGGAACACCTGTATCTACGGAGCGACGGGCGGGTTTCTTTTTGCTGCTGGGAGCACGGGTCAACGATTCGCAGTCCGAAACTCCGGAGCTACTGCGGTTGTCGAAGGTGTCGGCGATCACGGGTGCGAGTACATGACTCGGGGTACAGTTGTGGTGTTGGGCCCGACGGGGAGGAACTTCGGTGCTGGAATGAGCGGTGGGCTGGCTTTTGTCTACGATTCCGATCTAACTTTTAAGGACCGAGTCAATCTGGAAATGGTGAGGATTGAAGGAATGCAGTTCGATGAGGAGGCCGAGGAATTGCGCAAACTCATTGATCTCTATGCTAATTTGACGGGAAGTCCCTATGCTCGTAAGGTTCTTAAAGATTGGGAAGGGGCCATCCTAAGGTTTCGAAAAGTGATACCGAATGCTCTTTCAACAGACACCGTTTACCCTCAGTACCAATTCGATATTCACGCACAAGCTTTAGCTGTATAGCTTTAAAATCCAACTGGGCTTGGAAGGATTAAAGTCGTTTCTCGCTCGACTTGCTTAAGCCTTTGGAGATTTGGTCTGCTAGGACTCTTTTGACAGGTTCCAAACAATTCACAAGACTGCGCGACTAATGAAGGAGGAGAATAGAGAGACTCGCGTCCTTATAATCGATGACGATGCCGAGATTAGGTACTCGATTAATCGGGTGCTTTCCAGAGGCGGATACTCGGTTTCGCTGGCAGGTAGTGGAGATGAAGGTCTGAAGAAGGCCGAAAACGAAAATCCCGATGTTGTCTTTCTTGATAATCGAATGGAAGGAATGTCGGGAATTGAAACCCTTCAGCGCCTTCTCGATTTGAATCCTAACTTTGTTGTTTTGATCATGACCGCTTACGGCACCCCCCAGACTTCAATCGAAGCAATGAAATTCGGGGCCTACGATTACCTTCTGAAACCCTTTGATTCGGAAAAGTTGCTGGGACTTACGGCACGGGCTTATCAAGCCCGTTGCAATCTTGAAAAATCAGCTGGCGAGCAGTACTCACTGATCGATTCGGATGACTACAAGGACAGTATAGTAGGAAACTCAGATGCGATGCAGGCCGTCTATAAGACGATTGGGCAGGTTGCAGCGAGTGATGTTACTGTCCTAATATCCGGAGAAAGTGGGACTGGGAAGGAACTTGTGGCGAAGTGTATTTGTAACCATAGTCTCCGTGGGGAAAAGTCCTATGTAGCAGTCAATTGTGCTGCTTTGCCGGACAATCTCATTGAGAGCGAGCTTTTTGGGCATGAAAGAGGATCCTTCACTGGTGCTACGGCGCAAAAAATCGGGAAATTCGAACTTTGCGATGGCGGAACAATCTTTCTTGATGAAGTTGGCGATATGTCGCCCCTAACTCAAACGAAGCTCTTACGTGTTCTTCAGGAGGGAGAGTTTCAGAGAGTTGGAGGCAACGAGACAATAAGGGTAGATGTAAGAGTAATCGCAGCTACGAACCGGGATCTCGAAGAGATGGTTGTTCATAGTAAGTTTCGGGAGGATCTTTACTATCGTCTTAACGTTGTTCGCATTCGCTTGCCAGCCTTGCGAGCAAGAACTGAGGATATTCCTGCTCTTATCGATTTTATCCTACGCAGGGTTTCTAATAAAGGTCAGACAAGAGTGAGGGCCTTCTCGGAGGAATCGCTATCAATGATGATGAAGTATGACTGGCCGGGAAACGTTAGGGAATTAGAGAACGTCGTGCAGCACTGCACCGTCATTGCACAAGGAGAGATTATCCTCCCTGATGACTTGCCGGATCAGATTCTTCCTGACGGGGCAAGTAAAAATTCGGAGATTAGCGGCCAGGGTTCTGAATCAGGACCGCCCTTGGATAGAGAGCAGCATGGAGTATTATCAGCTGGGTCGGAGTTAGACAATGCGAGCTCCTTGCTGTCAGAGATGGTAGAAATTGATCGTAACTCTTCTCGATCAATGTTCGAGAGTGTAGAAGAAATCAGTTTAGATTCGGAGTCAGACGCTGCTTATGATCGGGTATTTGCTGAACTTCGCCGTCAATCGGACCAATCTATTCTACGTACTCTTGAGATCGAAATGATCCATCGGGCACTCAAAGAAACTGGTGGGAATCACGTAAAAGCATCAGCTCTTCTCGGCATAACACGGGCTACTTTGAGAAAGAGGATAGAACAATACTCCATCCGTTACTAGGAATCCATTGGGAATGTTAAGTGTTGTGAAGAAACCTGAGATCTTACAGATTTCCAGTTTCTCGCGATCGCATTAACCGAAAAGCTTACTAACCATATCGCCTCTCGAATTCGTCCAAGAATTCGATGAGGGCTTTCACCCCTTCGATTGGCATTGCGTTGTATAGGGAAGCCCTCAGGCCGCCGATCACTCGATGTCCCTTCAAGGCGTAGAGGCCTTCTTTCTCAGCCTCATTCAGCAATCTTTCTAGAAGACCTTCCTTTGCAAGATCGAATACTACGTTTGTAATTGAACGATGTTCGGGTAAGGCAAAGGTCTTATAGAATTGTGTTCCGTCGAGATATCTATAAAGAAGGGCTGCTTTCCTCTCGTTGATCTTCTCCACTTCGGCAATTCCTCCCTGAGACTTCAACCACTGCAAGACCCTATTGGCCAGAAAGATAGCAAATGTGTTGGTCGTGTTGACGAGAGATTCCTTCTCTACGGTTAGAGTATAGTTGAGGAGAGGTGGAGTCGATGGAGAAGCAAAGCCAAGTAAATCTTTGTGAATTACTGCGATTGATAAACCGGAAGGTCCAAGGTTTTTCTGGAAGCCCGCGTAGACCATACCAAACTTTGAATAATCTACTTCTCGGGAGAGAATTTCCGAAGTAGCATCTACAATGAGTGGAAGGGAGTCAGTGTTGGGGAATTGCTGCCATCGAGTTCCGAATATGGTATTGTTGCTTGTGATATGGAGGTAGGAAGCGTTTGAGTCTATCTTTCTATCCGGTAGATTAGGAATTCGATCAAAGTGAGTATTTTCACTACTTGCGATTGTTTCAACGCGACCGAAGATCTTAGCATCTTCGGTCGCGATCTTGGACCAATATCCTGAGACAACATAGAGGGCTTTACGAGAAGGGCGTCGGGCGCCAAGATTTAGCGGGAGAGCTGAGAAGTGCATACGAGCACCGCCATGCATATAAAGAATTTGATGCGAACTAGGAAGGTTGGTTAGATCACTAAAGAGTTGTGATGTCTCATCCATTAGTTCACGAAATTCCTTTGATCGATGACTGATCTCGATAATAGATGCGCCTATTTCCTGGTAGTCGGGTAATTCTGCCTGAACCCGTTCAATTACTTGGGTTGGAAGCATTGCGGGTCCACCACTGAAGTTATAGACACGAGAGGTCATGAAATTCTAACCTTTTTCGTAAATTTCGGCTCCATTTATTTCCAAGTATTCTATATTAAAATAATCGACTACGTTATGGAAAGTTAATTTGCAGTAGGGAAACAATTGCTTATGAAAGTACTAGTTGCAGATGCGATCTCGGAGAGTGGACTGAAATATCTCGAGAGCGAACCTGATATTGAGGTGCTCAATGCAACTTCTGTCCAGAAAAGTGAGCTCCTGAAGTTGGCAATTGATGTCGACGCCATAATTGTAAGAAGTGAGACCGTCGTATCGGCTGATCTTTTAGAGGTTGCTTCCGAGCTAAAGGTTATTGGGCGTGCTGGCGTTGGTTTAGACAACATCGATCTCGAAGAAGCGACCCAGCAGGGTGTTGTCGTTATGAATACCCCAGAGGGTAATACTGTCGCAACCGCGGAGTTGACAATGACTCATCTTCTCTGTTCAGCGCGGCCTATAGCGCAAGCATATATGACACTCAACGCAGGCGAGTGGGAACGGAAAAGTTTCTCCGGCTCCGAACTTCGCGGAAAGACCCTCGGTATAATCGGAATGGGGCGAATTGGAGGTGAAGTGGCAAAGAGGGCAAAGGGATTCGATATGCAGATTATCGGATACGATCCCCATGTAACAGAGGATCGTATCAATTCCCTTGAGGTAGATAGGGTTGAGCTCAAGGAGCTTTTCCGGCTAGCAGATTTTATAACCGTGCACATTCCACTCACCGATTCTAGTCGACACCTAATCGATGCAAGAGCTCTTGCGCAGATGAAGGATGGGGTTCGAATCATTAACTGTGCTCGCGGGGGAATTGTTAAAGAGGTGGATTTGGTTAAAGCACTGCGTTCAGGGAAAGTCGCTGCTGCTGGAATGGATGTTTTTGAAAAGGAACCATTGCCGAAAGACAGCGAACTGCGTGATTGTCCGAATCTGGTTATTTCCCCGCATTTGGGTGCCTCCACGGAGGAGGCGCAGGAGAGCGTGGGGCTTGAAATCTCGAAGGCTGTAACAGAGATGCTCAAGGGAGGAATTATTCGGAATGCGGTAAATATGCCCGTTATGGACAGGCGCACGTTCATGATAATCAAGCCTTATTTGGATCTTGGTTCAAGATTAGGCACCGTTTTGCAACAGATTGTACCTGAAAGAGTCGAAAGGCTGAAGATCGTCTATTCTGGCAGGCTAAGCGATTTGAATCTTGTTCCTCTCACGCGGAGCATTCAGTGTGGATTCCTGCGTCGGATTAGCGGGAGAAAGATTAATGAGGTAAACGCACCGAGCTACATGAGACGGCTGGGAATCACGGTCGACTTCGTTGTATCTAGCTCGGGGACAGACTACACTGAATTAGTCAGGCTTGAGGCACGCGATGTACTGCAGAACCTTCACTCGGTCGAAGGCACTTTAATGGGGACAAATCAGAATCCGCGTATTGTTCAGGTCAATGGTCGTTCCATTGAAGTACCTCTGGAGGGGAATCTTCTCTTTCTCGAGAATAAAGACCGGCCTGGTATGATCGGTTACATAGGCACATTGCTTGGTGAGAGCTGGATCAACATTGGTGACATGTCGCTTAGTCGGAATTCAATAGGGGGTCTTGCTCTAACGGCTCTTGTTCTCGACAGTGTACCTCCCGGCGACGTCCTGGGTGTGATCGAGGGGCACGATGCCATTCGAAAGCTGAACTTTGTCGAAGTGGATTAGGTTCCTACCGGCAGCCAAATCTTGAAGGTTGTTCCGGAGCTTGAAGAGGAGACAATCTCGATGTCTCCCTGATGACTAGTCATAATTCTCTTCACAATGTTGAGTCCTAGCCCTTCTCGCTCGGTTTTTTCTAGAAGGGTTGATTCGAAAATCTTTTTCTGTGATGCTTCCGGAATCCCCGGTCCGGTATCCGAAATCTCTGTTACTGCAATCGCGTTTTCCCCTGAGTGATCGAGGTAGGATCGAATGGCAATGTCACCCCCTTGTGGCATTGCTTGGACCGCATTGAGTAGAAGATTGAGTAAGACCTGTTCGAGCTGTCCTCGCTTTACGCGGACATTGATTGGTTGATCTCCTCCAGAAGAAGAAATTCTCACTTTAGACTGCTCGAATTTTAGTCTCATCAAAAGGAGCGATTCTTGAATTAGGTTGTGAATCTCAAGTTCGATCCAATCGTTCTCCTTGGATCGGCTGAAATCAAGCACACGAGTGACAATTGATTCCAATTGATCGAGTTTATCCTTGATGATATTGAAGTCGGTATGACGGGGATCGTAAGTTTCGAAATTCAGGTCCAGCGATTCTAGAAGGAGCTTTAGTACCGTGAGAGGGTTGCGAATTTCGTGGGCAATTTCTGCTGATAGGAATCCGAGTGTGGTTAGTTTTTCGCTCCGTCTCAGCTTTTCCTCGCTCTCAAGAGTGCGAAAATAAAGTCGTGCGTTATGGATCGCTGCTGCTCCTAAACTGGCTAGCGTGGCTAAGGTGGTTCGGACCTCGTTGTCGAATCGATTTGGACGATCGGTATAAACGTTAAGGACCCCGATCGGCGTATCTTCGTAAAGGATCGGTGAAGCAAGCATAGATATAAGGCCCTCCTTCTGAATAAGCTCTGTAAAGTGATGTTCTTCCGTCTTCCTTAGATCCAAAACTTCCACCTGTCTTTTGCGAAGGATAACTGTTCCAATTGCTGAATCTGAGAGCTTGAGAGTTTCCTGGTAGTCGCGGTTTCCGGAGATATCGGTGAGGGCCTCTAATTGAAGCAACTCCTCTTCACTCTCGTACAGATAAAGGGCACAGAGACAGCAGTCGGTGATCATGAGCGCATTTCGTGTCAAACTCTGTAGAAGCTCTTGGAGGTCGATTTCCAGAACCAGACTCTGCCCCATCCTGATTAATGCTTCCATTTGTAAAGCCCTTCTTCGCAGCTGTTGAATAAGCCAAAGTCTCCCGATTACCTTCGAGGCTTCATTTGAGAGAAGGGCTAATACTTTCAAGTCGCTTTCGTTAAATGCCTCGATCTCTTCACTTTCGACATTGAGAACCCCTATCGTTGCCCCTCGCTCCTCTATCAGGACAGCCATTTCGGAACGAGTTCTCGCATTAAGCGGATGATAGCGAGGGTCCTTTCTTACGTCAGGGACCAAAAGAGGCTTGCCGTGATGTGCTACCCATCCGGCAATTCCCTGCCCAATTTCGAGCTCAATCTTCCCATCGGGTTTGGGGTTTCCCGATGAGACCTCAATTCTCAGATTTTTTGATTCGGGTATCCTTAAGGCTATACTAGCCCGATTAGCGTCTAAGACATCAATTACTGTAGCAAGGATCAGTTCCAGTGCCTCGTCTGAGTTCTCAGTTTTGTTTACGAGACTACTGATCCGGTATAGGGCATCGACTATTTTGGGTCCACTCTCAGTTTTCACCAGCTAAATAAGGTCAAGTTCTTCTTGGACGATTGCATTAATTGAGCAAGCTTCAAACCTAATTAAGGTGTTAGTGGACGGTAGAAAAAGCTCCCAAAAGACTGTTTAGTCATATTCTCTTTGAAAAATGACTAAAATCGACCAATGGTTTCTTCTCCTTTTAACGAATCCGGTTGTTTTTGACCATTATTCTGCCCAGATTTTCAAAAAGGGTGTGCTTGCCGTTCGACTGGCATTTTTTTTGCTGATCTTCGAGTGGGCTGGAGTCCTGTTCATTTGTCCGTGTGCTAAATAATTATTATTAATATTAGAGAATTAACCATGAATCCATCTGAAGTAATTGCGTTTGCGAAAGAAAAAGACGTCAAGTTTGTCGATCTGAAGTTCTGTGATATCCACGCTACCTGGCAGCACTTTACTGTGCCGGTAAGTGAGTTAACAGATGATGCGTTCAACGACGGGTTTGGGTTTGACGGGTCGTCCATTCGGGGATGGCAAGGAATTGAAGCCTCAGATATGCTCGTAATACCTGATCCTGGTACCGCAATTATTGATCCCTTCGTCAAGGCAACTACCCTCAGCTTAGTCTGCGATATCGAAGATCCTCTAACCAGAGAACCTTATGGGCGATCGCCGCGAGGTGTGGCCAAAAAGGCCGAGGAATATCTACAGTCTACCGGCCTTGGTGACACTGCATATTTCGGTCCGGAAGCTGAGTTTTTTATTTTCGACGATGTTCGGTTCGATTCATCTGCCAACGAGGCTTTTTACTCTGTTGATTCATCGGAAGGAGTTTGGAATACTGGCAGGGACGAAATGCCAAACCTTGGACATAAGATTCGGCATAAAGAAGGATATTTGCCAGTTGCTCCTAAGGATCAGCTCATGGACCTTCGCAACGATATGGTGCTAACCATGATCGATCTTGGTATCGAGGTCGAGGCTCAGCATCATGAGGTTTCTACTGGAGGTCAGGCAGAAATAGATCTCCGGTTTGGGCCACTTCACTCAATGGGAGACAGCCTTTGTCTCTATAAGTATGTTGTAAAGAATGTGGCAAGAAGGTATGAAAAAACAGCAACGTTCATGCCTAAACCGATATTTGGAGATAATGGATCCGGAATGCATGTACACTCGTCCATTTGGAAAGGAGGAGAACCGACATTTGCGGGAGACTGCTATGCAGGTCTCAGCCAGGAGGCTATCTATTATATCGGAGGTCTTTTGAAGCATGCCGCGGCACTGTGTGCCATATGTAACCCAACTAACAACAGCTACAAACGCTTGGTCCCCGGATTTGAAGCGCCTGTAAACCTCGCCTATTCTGCTCGGAATCGGTCCGCAATTTGCCGAATTCCGACCTATAGCAATAGTCCTAAAGCAAAACGAGTCGAATTTCGGGTTCCTGATCCTTCTTGCAATCCCTACCTCGCTTTTTCTGCCATATTAATGGCGGGTCTAGATGGTATTGAAAATCGAATCGATCCTGGCGATGCGGTTGATAAGAATCTTTATGACCTGTCGCCGGAAGATGCGGACCAGATTAAACAAGTCCCAGACTCGCTAAAGGGATCTCTTGATGCTTTGGCAGACGATCATAAATTTCTGGTCAAAGGAGGTGTTTTCACCGAGGATTTCATCCAGAATTTCATCGAATTGAAGAATGAAGAGTACGACGATGTGAGGATTCGTACCCATCCCCACGAGTATTTTCTCTACTATGATATATAATCTCCTTTTGTAGATCGTAGAGGGTGTGATCGAAGAGATCGATCGTCCCTGGAACGGCAGGGTACGATTTCTTTGGTGTACTTCACGCGCTTTAGGTCGGTCCAATAAACTTAGGGGGAGAGTTTTGGCTGTTCCCAGTCCCAACGGGATTGGCCGCAGTTTACTTGTCGTCTGATCATTGGCTTCCCTGATGTCTTCTGTGTGCCCTAAGCTTTCTTAGGGACTAACAGTATCAAGTAATCGGAAGCAGTCGGAGGAGGATTTATCCACTAACTAGTGAACTTTACCTGGATAAAGCCTTTCGAAATATCTCGAAAGGGTCCAGATTGAACGCTGTTACCTTTGTCCATGCCTTTTTGATATGCACAGGGCTAAAGATTGGTAGTCGTCTAGCATATTTTTCAGGTACGCTACATCGTCTTGTAGTTGAGGGGAATGAGTGGCCTACGCATTCTCAAAGCTCCTTAGTCGCCTTAACCACTGTGTTCCAGGGCGCGTGTTTGAGTCCTAAAGCTAGAAAGGCTTGACATACGTGAACAAATATTCACCACATGGGTATGTGGAACGATTCAAATCTGTGAGTGGTTGAGCCGGGGAGTAAGGGAATGGGTCATGGAGATTGTAGGTAATGAGGCAATGGCCTCTCTATCAGGAAAGCGGGTAGAGGAGAAGGTACTGGAATTGCGGCGGATGGTGGAGGAGCGGTATCCGACAGTCTACAGAAAGCGGATCCGTAATCTAGAGGTGGAAGTATCTGGAATTAGCGGGATCCTAGGAGGAAATTTGCCGCGCTGTGCATTAAGTGAGATCGTGACCGAGATGCCCAGCGTGGGAGGCCAACTAGTTCTGCTGACACTCTTGCAAGGGGCGGAGAAAAAACGAGTGTATTCAGTATTGGTAGACGGGAGTGACAACTTTGATCCGGAGACGGCAGGGGAAAAGTTGATTCGGCCATTGCTTTGGGTACGGTGCGGCGGGGTAGATGAGGCGATGCAGGCGGTTGATATCCTAGCTCGAGATAGCAATTTCCCGCTCGTAATCCTGGACTTGAGGTGGAATGCGCTGTGGAGGTTACATCGGATTGCTGACAATTTTTGGTATCGGTTGCAGCGGGTAGTGGAGCGGTCGGGTACGACTCTTGTGGTGTTTACTCCCCGGCCAATGGTGGTCAGTGCTGAGGTGCGCTTAAAGCTTAGGAAGGGATTCCGGATTGAAAGCTGTGAAGTAGTCCGCAACACCCTTGTCCCGCTGCTGGAAGGTGAAATCCTACGCTATCGGGGAAGGGCCGGGAGCGAGAGTTTTATTTTCTCTTCGGAAGGCAGGCCTGAAAAAGAGAAAATTGATGAGGTGTTTGTGGCGGGATGAAATACGGTGTTTTATACATGCCGAGATTTGCCCTTCAGGCGGTTTTACGAATAGAGTCTTTCTCCAGCGAGACTGTAGTTATTATAGTGGCCGCAGCTTCCCGAAATACGGTTGTGCTAGAAATGACGGAATCAGCGCGCAGGGTTGGAATTATGGAGGGTATGCCAATTGCCCAGGCGGTAGCTCGGAGCCCTGAAGTGATTGTTCGATGCCGTTCCAAAGACGCGGAGAGATCGGCAGCAAAAGCCATTTTTACTTATGCCTATACTCTATCTCCTCGGGTTGAAGAAACAGGTAAGGGTATCTGTACAGTTGATCTGAGGGGGGCTTCAGAAGAGTCACTACTATCACGCGGGGAGGATCTTCTGAGACAGATCGAAGAGGTTGGGTTTAGGGTACAAATTGGATTTTCGGAAACACCTAGGCTAGCTTATTTTGCAGCTTATCATGCCCGGCCCATTTTGGTGGTTGCCGAGCGAGATCGGAAGGGGTTTCTGAACCAGTTGTCGCTGAGGACAGCAGGAATTTCCGAGAGAATGGCAATGATTCTGCAACAGTGGGGTATTCGTACCCTGGGGGCCTACAGTGTTTTGCCGCGTGAGGATGTCGGGCACCGCCTGGGAAAAGAGGGTTTAACTCTCTGGGATGAACTAGCCGGGAGGGAGGAACGGTCTCTGGTCATATCAACGTTGCCAGAGGTATTTGAGGAATCTCTCGAATTGGAGTATGAGATCGAGACGATGGAGCCGCTCCTCTTTATTCTGCGTCGGTTTCTGGAGTCGTTAACCCTTCGTCTGAAGCTGGTTTACATGGTTGTCGGGCTCTTGCGCCTGACTCTCACCTTATCAAATGGGTCTGTTTATCGTCGGCTTTTCAAGATTTTGGAACCAACACGCAAGGTGGAAACGCTCTTCAGGATGCTCTTTTCTCATCTGGAAAATGTTGGGACGGAATCTCCGATAACTGCTGTATCGATTAAGATAAATCCAGTCTCGCCGCAACTACGCCAGCGTGATCTGTTCGAGACTGCTCTAAAGAATCCACAGGGATTTTCCGCGACGCTAGCAAAACTGGTTGGGGTGGTTGGTACGGGGCGGGTGGGTACGCCACGGCTCAGTAATACCTACCGGTCCGATTCTTTTTGTTTGGAGCCCATGCCGGCTGTTCTAAAAGAGGTTGAGGATAATTCTCCCAAAGCAGTTTACGGTTTACCTTTGCGTCGTTTGCGTCCTTCGGTCCCAGCCCATGTAAAACTGGAAAATGGGAAACCAAGATTCATATCCAGCCAATTTGTTCGAGGATGCATTACAAAAGAGTTTGGACCGTGGCAGAGTTCGGGTGGTTGGTGGGAAAAGGAAGGCTGGGCGTGTGAGGAGTGGGATGTAGAATTGGAAAAAGGAGGGCTCTATCAGCTGAGGCGAGAGGATGGGAAATGGTTTGTGGAAGGAATGTATGATTAGTCTGCGAACTTTTTGAACAGCAAAGTCGTAATCGTTCGACACAGCTCGAGACAGATATTTGTTCTGCCAGATTTGAGAAGAAGCTGATAAGGGGCAGGGGATCAGGAGTTTGCGATAAATGGGCAAGATTGCAAAGGCTAAGGAATAATTAATAATCTGGAATGTCTGCTTATATCGAACTTCATGCGCGGAGCGCTTACAGTTTCCTTCGAGGGGCGTCGCGCCCCGAACATCTGGTGGAGGCTTGTGCGGCAGCGGACCTTCCGGCGATGGCATTGTGTGACCGGGACGGAATTTATGGGGCACCACGGTTTTACGGAGCGGCTCGGGAACATGACATTCGGCCAATTGTAGGGAGCGAATTGACGATGGAGGACGAGAGCGTTTTACCGGTTTTGGTTGAGAACCGCACCGGGTATCGGAATCTCTGCCGACTTTTGACACGTGCCCAGCTTCGCTCTGCTAAAGGTAAATCCCGTGTGCGTTGGGCTGATGTGAAATTTTTTTCTGAGGGACTGATTGCCCTAACTGGAGATGAAGAGGGTCCGGTCCATCGAGCGTGGCTGAGGGAGGGTTCTCAAGGTGCGAGAAATGTCTTAAAGCAGTTGAGTTCGCTTTTCCCTAGCGATAGGCTCTATCTAGAGGTTCAGAGACATCATATACGTGGAGAATCTCATTGGCTGAAGGTGCAGTTTGATTTGGCGGAGGCTTTTCGCTTGCCCTTACTAGCGACGAATGGTGTTTCGTACGCAGTACCTTCCTCCCGACAAGTACAGGACGTTTTCACCTGCCTGCGACACAAAACCGATCTTGATGCGGCGGGGAAGCTCTTAAGTCGAAATAGCGAGCGGTATATAAAGGGAGCAGCGGCTATGACGACGTTGTTCCGGGATAGGCCGGAGGCAGTCAAAAATACAGTCCGCTTGGCGGAACGATTAGAATTCACCCTGGAGGATCTTGGCTATGAATTTCCCAATTATCCCGTGCCGGGAGGGGAAACGGTTGATTCTTTTCTTCGCAAGATCGCATGGTTTGGAGCGGAGCAACGCTATGGAAGTCTAACCCCTGAGATCCGCGTCCAAGTAGAGCATGAATTGAATCTAATCACGAAGTTAGGTTTCAGTGGATACTTTCTAATCGTCTGGGACCTAGTAAATTATTGTCGCGAGAATGACATTATGGTACAGGGCCGGGGAAGCGCAGCTAACAGCGCGGTTTGCTACAGTCTAGGTATAACAGCGGTGGATCCAATCGGCGGGAAACTTCTCTTCGAGCGATTTCTGAGTGAAGGCCGAAAGAGTTGGCCTGATATTGATCTAGACCTGCCGAGTGGCAATCGACGGGAGACTGTGATCCAGGAGGTTTATCGTCGTTATGGCAAGCATGGCGCCGCCATGACCTCCAATGTGATCACCTACCGGGGCCGGAGCGCGGTGCGAGAGATTGGTAAAGTCCTCAGTTTATCCCAGGAAGTAATCGATCGTTTTACCAGTCTTTTTTCTCATCGCGAATTCCCTCATACTCTCGATTTTAAGGATCGGTTGGGTCAGGCGGGCCTGGGAAAGTACCATCCAAGGGTTTCGGCAATGGCTTCCCTTTATCGGGCGATTTATGGATTGCCGCGGCACTTGGGACAACATTCTGGAGGAATGATTATTTGCCAGGGCGATTTGGCTTCAATTGTGCCATTGGAGAACGCCTCTATGTCGGGTCGGGTAGTGGCGCAGTGGGACAAGGAAGACTGTGAAAAGATGGGAATTATTAAGGTAGATCTTCTCGGTCTTGGGATGATGGCGGCGATTCAGGAGGCGCTGGACTTGACCCGACGCCGGGGTCGGCCAGTGGATCTTGCCCATATCTCTAAGGATGATCCAGTTACTTTCGAGCTTATCCAGAAAGCGGATACGATCGGTGTCTTTCAGATTGAGAGCCGGGCTCAGATTGCGACTCTCCCCCGAATGAAACCGAAGACTTTTTATGATCTTGTAATCGAGGTAGCTATTATCCGTCCTGGACCGATCCAGGGTAATATGGTGCACCCTTATCTTGATCGTCGAGCGGGACGTGTGCCTATCGAATATATCGATGAACGGTTGAAATCGATCCTGGAGCGCACCCTGGGTGTTCCTTTATTTCAGGAACAGATTCTTAAGATAGCGATGGTAATGGCGGATTTTTCAGGTTCGGAAGCGGAAGAGTTGCGCCGGGCTCTCAGCTTTCATCGTTCACAGGAGGTAGTGGAAAAGGTCCAGATAAAATTGCGCCGGGCGATGGAACAGAAAAAGGTTTCTCAGAAGGCAATTGAAAAAATTATCTCTGCAGTCAGTTCCTTTGCTCTCTACGGGTTTCCTGAATCACATGCCATCAGTTTTGCCCTCCTCGCCTACGGAAGCGCCTACTTAAAAGCACACCACCCGGTAGAATTCTATGTATCGATTCTCAACAATCAACCTATGGGATTTTATTCGGCGGCAACTTTGGTTCAGGATGCTCGGCGCCATGATATCCGAGTTCGGCCGATTTGCGTGCAAAGGTCTAAATGGTTCTGCACGGTAGAGAGTGATTCCGAGATTCGAATTGGTTTCTGTCTAATAAAAGGGGTGCGGAGCAATCCAGTTGAAGCGATGATTTCGGAACGTGATAGGCAACAGTTTTCCTCTCTACGGAATTTCCGTGGACGGACAATTTTTAATGAAGAGGAGATTCGGGTTCTAGCGAGGACGGGCGCCTTGAACATTTTTACCGATAATCGTCGCCGCGCTCTTTGGGAAGTATCCGAGCCATTTGATCAGGAAAATCTTTTCAGCACAGCGGAAAACAAATCTAATATGCCCAGCCCTCTCGAGATTATGACCTATATCGAGCGATTGAGGGCGGATTACGAAGGAGTTGGGCTGACGGGTGGGCCTCATCCGATGAAGTGGATGCGTTCGAACCTAAAGGACTGCTGGAGTGCACAGGAGCTTGAACGGGGTCGCCATGGTCTGCAGATTAAGATCGCGGGTTGTGTTATTTGTCGCCAACGTCCTGTAACTGCAAAGGGATTTCTCTTCATCAGTCTGGAGGATGAGACAGGGATCTCAAACAGCGTTGTTCCTTCGTGCGTTTTCATGCGTAATCGCTTAACTATTCTTCACGAGTCGTATTTGATCATCGCTGGTAGTCTCCAGAATGTAGATGGGGTAGCGTGCGTTAAGGCTGAGAGGTTCGAGGCGTTGATGGATCGGCATCTTCCGGAGGGGATGTCTCACGATTTCCATTAGATTTTCGGCGGTAACAGCGTACCGGCATCCATGCGGTTTGTATACCTACTAATTAGCGGACAATATTTCATTAGAGCTAGGCGACCCAAAAGAAAGCTTGTTGACGATTTTATTTCGAAATGTCTGGAAACTTTATATGGAGATCGATTGAAATCACCTGGTTGCGATTTTGAATTATGATAAATATCAGTGGTGGAAAAGGATTGAAGGAAGATCAAGTGCTTAGAGGAATGATTTTCGAAAATTAGGAACTAGAAATGCTAAAGACAGATATACTCGAACGAATATTTTCAATTGAAGGGAAATGTGCTTTGATTACTGGCTCAAGTAGTGGAATTGGTCGGGCGCTTGCAGTAGGGTTTGCTCAGGCTGGTGCGCGGGTGGCGGTGCATGGGACACGACAGGAGAAGATCGATGAGACATTACGGGTTATCGAGGGGAAGGGGTGCCGTGCAGATGGTTTTCTCGCAGATCTTACTGAGAACGGTGCGCCAAACGATCTGGTTTCACGAGTCTGCGACGAAATTGGAGGGATTGATATCCTGGTGAACAACGCTGGTATAAATCGAAGAAACCCCATTGACGAGGTTACGGAAGAGGATTACGACCTGATAACCACGGTCAATCTGCGTAGTGTATTCTTTCTCTGCAAGGCAGTGTATCCGGTTATGTGTAGCCGTGGTGGTGGAAAAATTATCAATACTGGGTCATTGACGACAGTTCAGGGAATTGCCGGGGTACCGGTTTATGGAATCACAAAGAGCGCTCTTGGGCAGTTTACTAAGACGGCATCGGTGGAGTGGGCGAAGGATAATATCCAGGTCAATTGCATCGCTCCTGGACTGATTCAGACGCCTCTGACTGAGGCTGGGTTGTTGAATACTCCTTATACTAAAAAATGGCTCCTTGATCGAATACCGTGCAATCGAGTGGGTCAGCCAGAGGATTTAGTTGGACTGGGATTGCTGTTGGCTTCAGAGGGTTCTTCCTATATTACTGGCCAGACGATTCTTATCGATGGAGGCTTCACGGCTGGTGGGGATTGGCGTCCGCCTAAGGAATAGTGGGGGACAGATTGCGCTATTTAAAGTTGATGACGGTCCCGGACCGTGATTAGCAAGAGATGTCTTGCAGTTCCTCAGAGGCGTGCTTGGAGATTAGCTATTCTGTACATTGCGATGGCGGCGGATGCAGATGCATTGAGAGAGTTGATGTGGCCAGCTTGGGGGATTCGGACAACTTGATCGGCGGAGGCAAGGATGTATCTGCCCACCGATCGGTTTTCGCCACCGATGACGAGGAGAATTTTAGAATCTAATGGAACTGACAAATGATTAAGGTCGATATCGCCTTTGGCGTCGAGGGCGATGGTGTGGAAACCAAGTTTTTGAGCTGATATTAGGTAGCGATTTGCGGTGGAGGTGTAACAAATCTGAAGGTGTTCGGATGCACCGGATGAGGCTTTAACGACGGAAGGGAGAACAGGTGGTACACCCTTGGTAGGAAGAAGAATTCCAGAATAACCAAAGGCTTCGGCGCTGCGGAGAATAGCTCCTACATTTTGCGGATCTTCAATATTGTCGAGCAGGATAAGATTGTTTTGCGTGAGCAGTTTTTCGAGAGGTACGTAAGGGTAGGGTCCTGTCTCAAGCACGATGCTTTGATGTTCTCTCTGGTTACAGAGCTGCTGGAGAAGGCCCCGTTCAGCCGATTCAATAGGTATCTTCTTTTGGTCTAAGAGTACGCGGAGTTTTTTGAGCCGAGGATTTCGTGTTTTCGAATCGGCCATATAGGCACGATGGATCGGACGGCGGTTAGCACGGAGGGCTTCAAAAGCCGGATTGAGGCCATAGAGGAAGTTGCTGTTATGATGTTTCAGGGTACGTGGTAAGCATCTGTTACCTGGACGCATTTATAGATCTCTTAGATTGTGATACTGAAAGATCCCTAAGTAATTCTTGTATAAAGGCCCTTAGAGTCTGGACCCTAAGCAAACTTTATTCATGGCCTTTTTGTTCTAAAGTTGAAACGAGATTAGGAACGCAATGCTAAAGTATTCTGTCACCGTAAGAATGGTTGTTTGAAAAGGTATAACTAGATATTTCGATGATTTTAGGAATTGCCTGGGCAAGAAGAGTTTATGAGCGAGCGAGAAGGCTACTCTTCCTCAGCTTTATTGCTAGCGGCAATAACTTTTTACATTTCCTCGTAGTGACTAAATTCTTCGGAGTGGATGCCGCAGCCGCCAGTGAGGGAAGGAACAACGGTAGAGTAGCGATAGATATCCATTTGCGGCACTTGGGCTTTAATGATTTGGAAGTTTCCATCGGATTCCATTCCCATGATTTGCCCCCTACGCCCGGAGATATCACCCATTACATCACCGAGATTGTGTTCTGGGACTGTCACCTCGATATTGTAGATAGGTTCCAAGAGTAAAGGGTTAGCGTTTATTGGCCACCTCTGTTTCAATACTATCATGACAGGTTTTTAGGCTGAAAATAGTGGGCTCTACATGGTGCTAGAAAGCACGCACGGATAAGGATTGACCCTGAGATCATCGAAATCAATTCCTTTCTTAAGGAATCCGGTCGGATTAGGACCTATAAAATCTGTTTGCTTTTAAAACGGGCACGTTCTATGCCTCCCCCTCACAATTCTCTGAATGGTCGTCTAGGAAAGCGGCTTGGTAGTTTTGCACACCTCGAAGAATGGGAGGAAATACGAACATGAAACAAAATACACTCTCAGCTGAGAACAGGACTGAGGCCGGGCGAGGGCCCAGCCGTCGCCTCCGTGCGGCAGGAAAAATTCCCGCGGTTATTTACGGAGTGTCGGGGACTCGGAGCTTATCAATTGATGGACCTGGGTTTCGTGCTCTGTGGGCGAAATTGCGTGGAATTTCAGCACTAATCGAGGTTGTCGAAGAGGGAAGGGAATCGGTTCAATCGCTCATCGAGGAAATACAACGCGACCCGATTACGGATGAAGTCCTTCACATTGATTTCAAGGAGATATCAGCCGATGTGGAGCTGCAGACCAACATCGGCGTTCGATTTGTCGGAGAATCGGCTGGTGTGAAAAGTGATGGAGCGTTTTTGGACGTGCTTTCCCACGAAGTTGAAGTGCGCTGCCTGCCGAAAGATTTGCCCGAATTAATCGTTGTCGATGTCTCCGAACTAGAGGTTGGAGACGCTATTCATATCCGCGACTTGAAGTCAATCGAAGGGGTCTTGTTTACCGAAGATCGAGACAAGACGATCGTTTCGTGCGTGTTGCCTTCCCTGGTAGAAGAGGAAGAAGGCGTGGACGGGGAAGGATCGGAACTCAGCGAGGAAGAATCAGAAGGTCAACTCGGCGAAACTTCGGAAGAGAGTGGAGAGGAGAAAGGGACGTAGGAGTTCAGAGGGAAGTTGCCTTGTGCCCTTTGGGTTCTATCGGCTAACTCTTTCAATTTCCGACTTTATACCCCAAGTTATACATCTTGTTCCTCAAGCGTATGCTCCTACGGGTTTTGGTGAGGACTGTTATTATGAGATTACTGTGCAGTTCGAAACCCCAATAGTAATCAGACAAAAAGGTACAGCACCACCCAACTTTTAGAGGAAGGTTCGTTGATTTCGGTTTCAGTTATTGTGGGACTTGGAAACCCGGGTCTGAGATACCGTTCGACCCGACACAACATTGGGTTTCGAGTGATTGAGGAATTCGGGAAACGGTATTCGGTCCGGTGGCGAAGGGATAAGGATTTTGAGGCTCGCAAAGCGGAATTGGTGATGGATTCATCCAGGATATTTCTGTTTAAACCAATGACATATATGAATGATAGTGGTCGTGCCCTAGGGGCAATTATAAGATATTTTGGATATAGAGTTGATTCGGTAGTGATTGTCTACGACGATGTGAATATCGAACTAGGAGATGCCAAAATTTCGGTTTCTGGTAGCTCTGGGGGACACAATGGGATCGAGAATATTCTAGCTCATATCGGAGATGGATTCCTTCGGTTCCGAATAGGGATTGGCCCAAAGGAACCTAGGGAGATGGCAATCAAGGATTTTGTCCTCGGAAAATTCACACGAAATGAACAGACTCTTGTTAACAAAAAGATGGAGAATTTTCAGGAAGGGCTGCAGCTCCTTGTTGACAGTGGGCCAGTCGTGGCCATGAATCAGATAAACAGGCGAACGAAAAAAGGGATTAACGGGTAATGAACGAAATTCTGGATAAACGAAAATATCGTGCCTCCTTCATTCTCGACTCCAGAGGAATTGAGACGCCCGTCGAGACTCAGATTGAGCATCTTACTAAGATCCTTGAGTCAGTTGGGGGTACAGTTGAGAAGGTGGATAATCTTGGGAAAAAGGACTTTTCAAGGGTAACCGAGCAGGGACATGAAGGAGATGTTTACCTCCATATTTATTTTGAGGGTCCCCCAACTGCGACAAAGGAACTTCGGGAAAGCCTTCGTCTTGATAAGGGAGTTAAGAGGGTATATGTGGAAAGAGCCGAAGTTTAGGGACCCATTTGATTTTTCGTTTCCGTACATCTGCGGTTCGAATTTTTTTCACGGCAGTGTTATATAGGAAGGCAAATTAAGATCTATTGGGGTATGGCCTCTTTTAATAAAGTAATTTTGATGGGCAATTTGACGCGGGATCCAGAGCTTCGGGTTACTCCTAGTGGAACTGCGATCTGTAAGATGGGACTGGCAACATCCCGGACATACACAACGCAGGATGGAAACCAGAGGGAAGAAACCACCTTTGTTGATGTTGATGCCTTCGGCAAACAGGCAGAGGTAATCTCTAAGTACATGGCTAAGGGCCGACCCATTCTGGTGGAAGGAAGGTTGCGATTTGATCAGTGGGAAACCAACACGGGAGAAAAAAGGAGCAAACTGGGTGTCGTGTTGGAGACCTTTAGGTTTGTTGGACCGAGAAATACCCAAGAAACCGGGACGTCTTCTTCTCCTACCCCTTACACTGAAGATAATTCACCGCCGCCCAGAGAGGAGCCACAATCTGGCAAACCTGATAAGGAAGAGAATTTTGACGATGAAGATGACGTACCGTTCTAGGCCAAAGAAGGAGTAAAGATGGCAACAGAAGACATACTACTTTTACAACCACTCAAGGGGTTAGGAGAGGAAGGCGAGCAGATCCGAGTCAAGGCCGGATATGCACGTAACTATCTCCTTCCTCGGAAATTGGCGATTTCGCCGACAGATTCAAACCGAAAACAGCTTGAGTCATTACGACGAGCACGAGACGAGCGGCTTTCGAGAGAGCTATCAGCAGCTGAGAAGCTGGCTGATCGATTGAAAGCGGTTCGAATAGCAATTCCGGTAAAAACAGGCCCAGGAGGGAAAGTTTTCGGATCGGTGACAGCGATGGACTTGCAAAAGCGATTAGGTGAGGAGGAGATAGAACTAAGCAGGAAGCAGTTCACTCTTTATAATCCCGTGAAAAGCTTAGGCCAACATTCGACCAAGATACGAGTCCATCCCGAAATCACAGTCGACTTGGAATTCGAAGTTGTTTCGGAAAATCTAATCGAGGAGGATTCTTTCTAACTTTGAATTTCGGATCAATGTGGCGCTATAATTATCGAACAGTTCTCCGGAAACCGATTCCTGGGATCTGCGCTGATTGGTGCTAGCTGGAAATAATAGTAAGGTGGCAACCCGCGCAACAGAGAAGGAAAGTGGCATTGGGACCGAGAATAGGGATATACGGGCGCCCTTATTAGGGCGGTCCACTCCCAACAACATTGAGGCAGAAGAGGGTCTATTAGCATGTTGTATATTCGACGGGGGACAGGAGACGATGGCTCTTTGCTTAGAAACAGGCTTACGGCCTGAATATTTCTTTAAGCCGACCCATCAGATTCTTTTCAGGATTCTCATAGAACTTTTCGATGAGAGATCGGAGATAGATGAAATCATCTTAGCCGATCGACTTCAGCGACATAATTTGCTCGACGAAGTGGGGGGGTATAGTGCCATCACTCGTCTCACTAACCGCATCGAAACAACGGCACATGCACGCCATTGGCTGGAAATAGTAAGAGAAAAATGTCTTCTTCGGCGATTGATTGGTACTTCGACTGAAATCGTCGATCAATGCCATAATGGCCAGACGAGTCTTAATGAATTACTGGAGTCGGCAGAAGAGGAGATTTTCAAGATTAGTCAGGATCGTATCTCTGATTCCGCTCGGCCTATCAAGGAATCGATCGAATCGGCTAGCGGATTGATTAGTAAGTTGATCGAAGGACGGGGGGAATTAACCGGAGTTCCGACGGGATTTATCGACCTCGACCGCATGACCTTTGGGTTGCATGTCCAAGAGATGATCGTGTTGGCCGCACGCCCTTCTTTGGGAAAAACTTCATTAGCTCTGAATATTGCCGAGTCCGCTGTCCTTCCTGACGGAGGGAAAAAGGCTGCGACTCCGACTCTTTTTTTTAGTTTGGAGATGAGTGCAGACCAGCTTGCTTTTCGGCTGCTCTGCAGTCGAGCGAGAGTGAATTCTACCAGTATTAGGGAAGGGTTCCCTCCAAAAGGTGCTCAGCAGTCATTGGCTCAGGCAGCCAAGGAATTAAAAGGGGTTCCGCTGTGGATCGATGACTCGGGACAATTGACAATTTTGGAGATGAGGGCCAAAGCCAGACGAATGGCTGCCAAAACGAATTTAGGATTAGTCGTTATCGATTATTTACAGCTTATTACGGGTTCTGATCCGAGAGTGGGCCGGGAGCAACAGATTTCAGAAATCTCTCGTGGGGTCAAAGCGATGGCGAAGGAACTTGATCTTCCCGTTCTGGTTTTAAGTCAGTTGAATCGGGACACCGAAAGGGAGAAACGTAGGCCACGCCTTTCCGATCTGCGCGAATCGGGTTCAATTGAACAGGATGCAGATGTCGTAATGCTACTTTCTAGAGTAGACGATCAAGAGGAGGGTGACAGTGCCACTTCTCAACAGGTCGAATTAACTATTGCCAAGCAACGCAATGGACCCATAGGAACTACGACTTTGTCTTTCATTCCGGAATTGACTCGGTTTGAAAACCACTCCGGTCAGTCAATCTGATCACATGGCCAAACGTATTGTAGCCGCTTTTTTCCATCTGCTAGTATCTTTCTCCCTAGCACTTCCCCTCTTTGCACAAGAAGAGGGCGAGGTTGTGGAGGAAGTTGAAATCGTATTCAAAGGTGCGCGCAATGTAAGCGATGAAGCGATGATGGTGCATATTCAGATCAGGGAAGGCATGAGGTACGATCAGAACTTGGTGGATCGTTCTGTTCGGTCTCTTTATCGGACTGGTCTTTTCGAGACTGTGGAAGCTCGGCACGAGGAGATAAGTGATACCGAGGTAAAGGTAATCTTTGAAGTCCTGTCGAAATATCGCGTGGGACAGGTTCTCATTAGAGGAGTGAAAAAGGCCCGAGCGAGGCGTTTGCATGAGAAGCTGGAAACAGTTCGTAATGGTGTACTGGATGAGAAAAGGGTCAAAAACGATCGTGACGAGCTTTACGAGGATTATCGTGATAAGGGATTTCTGAATGCTGATGTTGACTACAAAATCGAGTACGACATTCCCGACTCAGGATATGGGCGGGTGACTTACATTATTGATGAAGGGAGCAGGCGAAAAATTCGGTCAGTCCATTTTGAGGGCAACTATGGCGTGAAATCGAAGTTGCTAAGAAAGGAGATGAAAACAAAGAAACATAATTTCATCTCATGGCTCACAGGTGGCAGCAAATTCAAGGAGGTGACCTTCCAGGAGGATCTGGATAAGCTTCGACGCTTTTACAAAAACGAAGGCTATCTAGATATCAAAATAGACGAAGCCGATATTTCCCTTGAGTTCCCCAAAAAAAAGGCAATCGAGATCCACATCAAACTGACGGAAGGTCGTCGTTACCAGGTGGGCAATATCTCGGTTAGCGGGAATGCCCTGTTCACTGAGCGAGATTTGCTAAGCGTTATGGGACTTCGTTCAGGAGATGTCTTTTCTCCTGAAAAGCTGGATGAGAGCCGCGAGGGGCTGGCAGATTTCTACGGACTAATCGGATATCTGGATACCTTTATCAGGGCGGAAAGGACTCCCAACTTGAAAACCGGGGATATCGATATCCATTTCAACGTCGACGAGGGAGAGAGAGTCTATGTCGAATCGATCAATATTGAAGGCAATACAAAGACCAAAAGCATTGTGATCTTGAGGGAGCTAGCGCTTGCTCCGGGTCAGGTTTTCAACTTAGTGAGGATGAAGAACAGCGAGGCTCGCCTCAAGAATACGCGCTTCTTCGAAGATGTGAATCTGAGCCCAGAGAGCACCAACATACCAGGGAGGCGCAACCTCAAGATAGCGGTGCGGGAAGGACGTACTGGCCAATTCCAATTCGGGGCAGGGTTTGGTTCGGTTCGAGGCGGGGTTTTCTTTACCGAGTTTTCACAATCAAATTTTGATTTGTTCAACTGGCGATCGATTTTCCAGGGTGATGGACAGAAGTTCCGTCTTCGTTTCTCTGTCGGTTCAAGGTCAAGTAGCATAATTATGGCCTATGAGGAGCCTTGGCTCTTTGAGCAACGACTCTCCCTCGGTGTTACCGTCTTCCGATCAGAAACGGAGTACGATAGTGCTATTTATGACGAACGACGGACTGGCTTTGAAGTTGCTTTGCGCAAGCGTCTATTCCGTCTCTGGGATGGGACCGTGGCCTATCGACTGGAAAGAGCGGAACTTTTTAATATTATGCCTGATGCTCCTGATTTTATCCATGAAACTGGGAATTTCGTATCTTCAAAGATCACCTTTGCTTTCTTGAGAGACACGCGTAACAATATCATCTATACGACCAGGGGGAACAGATTTCTTTTTACAACGGAGTACGCCGGTGTTGGGGGTGATGTGGATTACGTGCTTCTTGAAACGCGGTACGCGCACTTCATACCCACCTTTAAGTTTGGCAATCAAAGTATTGCCATTCTGGGCCGAGCTGGGACAATATTTGAGACCGGCGATTCTCCAGTTCCATTTGTGGATCGATTCTACCTTGGAGGCCCCGAATCTCTACGTGGGTTCGAATTTCGTGATGTGGGCCCAAAAGAAGATCGGTATCGAGAGCCGATCGGAGGGAACTCATATGGGTTTGCAAGTGTCGAGTACACGTACGAAGTAGCAGAATCTTTGAGGTTGGCAGTATTCTATGATTGGGGCTTTATCAACAAAGCTACGGCGAATTTCAATACGAGCCGAGCTAATTCTAATTTTGGTGTTGGTGTACGAATCATGATGATGAACAATCCAATGCGGCTTGATTTAGGAATCCCGTTGACGAGCGACGAATTTAACGACAAAGGAAAACAGTTCAATTTTGCCTTTGGCTCCCGGTTTTAGCCATTAGGCAGGAAGAAAATAACATCCCTAATTCTCGGTGAAAATGAAAAGATCAATTGTTTATTTAGCAGCAGTTACGGTCCTGATGCCCTTTCTCCAGGGGCAGGAGGTTAATATTGCAACGGTGGATATGACCCGCCTCTATACGGAGTACTACAAGACCAAAGAGGCCAACGATAAGATCCAGGATAGTATCGAACAGGCTCGGATCGATGCTGAAGAGTTGGTCCAAGATGGGCAGGACCTGGTGGAAGAGTACAATGAGATATTGGAGAGAGCTAAAAACCCAGCCTTGACTGAGGAGGCCCAAATAAAGGCTCAGCAAGATGCAGAGGATCAATTGAGAGTAATCCAGGAGAAGCAACAGGAACTGGATCAGTTCAGAGTCGCGACTCAAAGATCTCTCCAACAGCGGCAGCAGACGTATCGGGATCTCTTTATGGATGAGATCAAGAGCATGGCCATGGACGTGGCGAGGGAGGCAAATAGTAATCTTCTGCTCGATACTTCTGGAGAGACCGCGGTAGGTATCCCGAGTATTCTTTACTCTAGCGCTGATTGGGATATCACGGAAGAGGTTCTGAGCCGTATCAATGAGGAAGCGCCGGAGGACGAAGGCTGAGTGCAGATCCGTTTCACGGTCGAGGATATTCTCGAAATACTGAAGGACGGCCGCCGTCGGGGTGTGACCGATCGGGATATAACTGGGATCGCTTCGCTTCAGGAAGCGGAGCCAGGTGATCTTTCTTTCTTAGGGAATCGAAAGTACCGGCAGCATGTAGCCGGGTCCAAGGCAACCGTAATCTTAGTGCCGGAAGATTACGACGGGGAGCCGCGGAAAAACCAGATACTTATTCTTGTCAACGACCCCTCACGGGCCCTGGCATTACTCTGCGAGAGGGTAGAGCGAGAGCTTAAACCGGATCTGACCCCAGGAGTTGATCCGTGTGCTCGAATAGATCCCTTAGCAGCAGTACATCCTACTGCCCGAATCGGTCCCATGTGTGTCATTGAACCACATGTTCTAATAGGAAAAGAGTGTAATCTAGAAGCGCGTGTTTTCGTGGGACGGTACGCTCGTATTGGATCAAATTGCCACTTGAGTTGCGGTGCTTATGTTGGGCCCTATTGTAGTTTGGGGGAACGAGTTTCGTTAATGCCAGGTGTAGTTATTGGTTCGGATGGTTTTGGGTATGGGGGTAATGATGGAGCTATTCAAAAAATTCCCCAGATTGGGAATGTTGAATTAGAAGACGATGTGGAGATTGGGGCGAATTCAACAATTGACCGTGCAAGGTTTGGAGAGACTAGAATCGGGAGAGGAAGTAAGATAGACAACCTTGTTCATATAGCCCACAACGTCAGAATTGGTGAAAATTGCTTGATTGCGGCACAAACTGGGGTTTCTGGTAGCACGGTTATTGAATCTGGAGTCGAAATAGGGGGTCAGGTGGGTTTAGTTGGACATATCAACATCGGGAAGGAGAGCCAACTTGGCGCTCAGTCAGGAATTAGTAAGGACTTACCTCCCGGTAGTAAAGTGACCGGTACCCCGGCTTACTCCTTTCTGGAAGACCGAAGGATTGAAGTCTTGAAGCGTCGCTTGCCGGAATTATTTAAAAGAGTATCGAACTTGGAGAACCGGGGAGAAGAGGAGAAAGAGAGCTTATAAATACTTCAAGTAAGAAAAAATGGGTTAAATGTTGCAATACTCGCTAGACGAGTCCTAACCTGCCGAAGGATCATGCAAGTAGGTGAACTGAGGATATTTGCGGGGAGATCGAATCCGGCGCTGGCTGAGAAAATCTGTGAGTTCGTGGGATTGAGCTTGGGGTCTATTACCCTAGAGACCTTTCCTGATGGTGAAACTTTCGTAAAGATCAACGAGAACATCCGGGGAAAAGATATTTTCATAGTTCAATCGACTTGCCCGCCGGCAAATGAGAATATCATGGAGCTTCTAATCATGATCGATGCTGCACGGAGGGCCTCAGCTCAAAGGATTACCGCAGTTATGCCTTTTTACGGTTACTCGCGGCAGGATCGGAAAGATCAGCCCCGAGTTCCGATTACAGCGAAGCTGATTGCGAATCTTCTGGTTACGGCAGGAGCGCATCGAGTTTTAACCCTTGATCTTCATGCTCAGCAGATTCAGGGCTTCTTTGATATTCCAGTAGATCATCTCTATGCGTCGCCTGTGTTCTATGAATATCTCCGTGCTCTCAAGACTCCGAACCTGGTAGCATTTTCTCCCGATGAGGGGAGTATTAAGATGGCCTCAGCCTATGCCAGCATGCTGGGATGCGGGGTTGGCTTCGTTAGTAAACAACGAACGAATGCCACGACGGTGGAGGCATTAGAATTGGTTGGGGAAGTGGAAGGTAAAGAGGTCTTAATACTCGACGACATTACAGAAACAGCGGGTACTCTTGTAGCCGCTGCTAATCTTCTGAAGGAGAGAGGGGCGACCAGTGTTCGAGCTGCCGTGAGCCACTGTATATTGAGTGATATTGCCCACAAGCGACTTAAAGAAGGTCCATTAGATGAACTTATTACGACCGATTCAACACCCGTGGATCCAAGCGGGTTGCCTATCAAGGTCTTGAGTATTGCTGAACTGATTGGCGAAGCAATTCTCCGAATCAAAAATCATGAGAGTGTGACCAGTCTTTTTAAAGTGAAAGGATTCTAAAATCTTGCAAGGCGAGGTTTGTTGGAACCTTCTTTATCTTTTAGATGTCCTCTGAATCTGATAACATGCGAAAGTCAATAATTGCTTTCTTGGTAGTCTTTTCAGGCGCTGATTATTTCCTGCACTCCCTTTTTGCTAGTGAGGTCGAGGAGGTTAAAACGTCGACGAATTTTCCGATTTCAGAAACTCCTTTAGACCGCAGCAACCGGGGTGCCATCGTTAGTTTTTCTGATGTTTTAGAGAATGTAAATCCAGCCGTTGTTGGCATCTACCCCTCACGGATCGTTCGGGTATCGGATCGGCGCGCGAATCCTTATGACGAGCTTCTTCGTCGGTATTTTGGGTTTCCTATCCCCGAAGGTCAGGGCGGTGCAACAGAGGAACGAAAACTTCTCCAGGGAATTGGGTCAGGTGTTATTATATCAGATGATGGTTACGTCCTAACTAATCTACATGTTGTAACTGATGAGAGGGGAACACAGGCCGATGAAATCTTGGTAAAATTGACGGATAATCGTGAATTTTCAGCCGAAGTGGTAGGTAGTGATAAGAGGACGGATGTTGCTGTTCTTAAAATCGATGCAGGAAACCTCCCTTTCCTGGAAATGGCGGATAGTGACATGTTACAAGTAGGAGACATAGTCTTTGCCGTCGGGAATCCTCTTGGAGTCGGTCTGACTGTAACCATGGGGATTGTTTCTGCTACGGGACGATCGGATTTACATCTACTCGGGCGGGAAGGCTATGAAAATTTCATTCAAACCGATGCTTCTATCAATCCGGGAAATTCCGGCGGACCCTTGGTCGATGCAGGTGGTCGTTTGGTTGGCATAAACACAGCGATTATTTCTCGCACTGGAGGAAATATAGGAATTGGGTTCGCCATACCGATCACATTAGCGCGTAATATCCTTCTCAATTTGATTGACAGTGGGACTGTCAAACGCGGCTTTCTTGGCGTTAATATCCGGGACATGGATCAGGATATGGCTGAGGCCTTTGGTCTTGAGGATACGGAAGGAGCTTTGGTCGAGGATGCGAAGAATGGCCTTCCAGCCCATGAGGCAGGGATCCGACGCGGAGATGTGATTCTCGAAATCGATAAGAAAAAGATTAGGAATGTGGCCGATCTTCGGCTTAACGTTGCTTCCACCTCTCCGGGTACGGACGTAGTAGTCACCGTTATGCGTAACGGTAATAGGATCGACTTTGAAGTCATTCTTGGGAATCTAGATGACCCCATGAGTACAGGAGGAGGTTCTACTAACTCAGTTCTCGAAGGGGTTACTCTTCGAGAATTGAATGACTCTCTGCGCGACGAGCATAATATCGAAGACAATATCGATGGGCTTGTTGTTGTTTCTTTAGATGTCCGTTCACCCTATTCGGGTGTCTTGCGATTGGGGATGGTTATTGTCGAGATTAATGACCGTCCCGTCCCTACCTTTGAATCCGCTCAAGGCTACATCCGTAGGGGAGTTAATAAACTTTGGGTATACGATCGCGGAACTTACGGGTTTGTTGCGGTCAGGATTCGATAGGTGGTGTGGCGATAGAGAAACGTCGTATTAGTCATCGATGACTAATACCCAACCGTGGGATTTTCTGGATGGAGAGGCGCTACTTTCTAAAACCTTTCACACAGAGTCGACCGTAGTTGATCTGTCAAAATTCTTCCACATCCCAGAAGGAGAAACATCCAGAGATTGGTTTGGCGAGCTAGTCTTCAAAACTAGAATGTCCTCTATTTCTTCTTGTTACTGACCTACGAAGCCTACATCATTTCATCCGGGTTTGGGACTCGGCGGTTCCCAGATAGTTGCTGAGAAAGGAGAGAGGTTGATGATATGACAATTGTAGCTGAAAAACAGAGCAGCTTTAAAAATTTAGCGGCCCGTTTAGGCCGTTCTTGGTTAGATGTTTCCACCGTCGACGAGCTAACGCCGATGGAAGTCCCTCGAGATCGAAGCGAAGCCTACTTCATTCAGGATCGTATGGCCGAAGTCATTGGTCAACCAGTTACGGGCTGGAAGGTCGGAGCGACTAGTGCGAAAGCCCGCGAAAAAGCTGGGATCGATGACTTGATCCCTGGCCGGACGTTCGCTTCGACTACCTATTTTGGTACCGACCACAAGCTTCCTGGTGATCGATTTCCCAGTGTTGCTGTTGAGGCTGAGTTTGCGTTTTGTCTCAGAGAAGACATTCCCTTACGTGACAGTCCGTGGGTGGCTTCAGAATTAAGCGAAAAGGTTGATTTTTTCCCTTCTATAGAGATTATTGGTCTCCGCCATCAGCTTCCCAATGAACTTTCGGAGCGCAAACTTTTCATGAGTATTGCCGATAACGGAGGCGGTGTGGGAGTTGTTTATGGAGATGCCTTTGAAGGATGGAAGGAGATTGATCTTAGGAACCATCATGTGCACCTACAGGTAGACGATAATCCCCCACAGGAGAATCTATTCGGCGAGATGCGATGTGAACCATTAGAGGCACTGGCTGACACGCTCAATCATCTGGCCGGTCGTGGTCTCGGATTAAAAACAGGACAGTTTGTTACGACAGGTACAACCACAGCGCCGCCTCCATTGCCAGTGGGATCCCGTTTGCTCGCAGATTTCGGAGATATTGGAAGCATTTCGGTGTATCTTGGATGATTCGGTCCTACATTTTTCAACTGCGGCAGCCAATAAAATCGTCAAAATTACTCTAAACAACGATTCGCGGCT
This sequence comes from Candidatus Moanabacter tarae, assembly GCA_003226295.1. Classification (NCBI taxonomy): domain Bacteria; kingdom Pseudomonadati; phylum Verrucomicrobiota; class Opitutia; order Puniceicoccales; genus Candidatus Moanibacter; species Candidatus Moanibacter tarae. Next base: position 2,566,508 of record CP029803.1, read on the forward strand.
GCTACTGAGGCGGAAAGCGAATTCTAAATCAGCCGGGGCAGAGTTCGTGTGGCCAAATAACTGTCGGGGTGAACAGTGTTCAGATTGCATCCTTAGGACCAAACCAACCTGGCCCGGTATTTTCATCTCCGTAAACGGATTGGCCGGAAAAAATTCCCTATTGGGTGATTAGGGGGAAACGAGAGGTATTAAGGTATGAAGTCGGCCCAATGTTCCTTTTTTTGCTGCGGATCGTTGACAAAAAGAAAACGGTCTGAGTCCCTTTCGAATTGCTTGTAAATTGAGACTCCTTTCTCAATAGAAAAATGGTGATGGGTTGAGGGGGTTTTCTCGGTAAGGTCTTGATGTTTATAACGATCGTTGTGTTCCCACCGAATTCTCCCATCTGCACCGAATACTGGAAACCAGGAGAGACCTTGATGATTTTGAACACCTTTATAGTTAAATTCGTAATCGCGAACAGCCCAGGCTCCCATAACCAGAACCTTATCCGGGTCGCTGTTGATTGTAGAGTGAGCCCAGCCTGGGGGGATGATTACGACTTCTCCAGGTCCAGCATGAACAGCAAAACATCTTCCTGGATTATCATTTGCATTTTCCTGCATATAAAAGATCGCCTTGCCTTGCCACACCTCGCAAACCTCCGGTGTCGAGCAGCCACTTTGACTCGAGATGGCGTGTACATGGCCCTGAGAGCGTATTGGTTCATTGCCCATGCGTCCTGTGGAAAAAATCACAGCACCGTAAAGGAGATTTTTCTCCGTGAGTAAGGAATAATGTTCTCTCTTACCAATATCCATCGCGATTGCATATACGACCTCGGGTCCGCTACAGGTCGGATCTCTGAGACTCCATCGAATAGAGTTCAGCGTTCTTCGCTCGATAGGGGGAGAAAGGCAACCGGGTCCAAATTCAAAACCGATTGGATTTACCTTGGGATTAATATCGAAACCAGGGGTATTCATGAATCCAGAAAATTATGCAGCATCTAGGGCAATTCTAAGGATATGGGCAGGAATCCGCAAAAGCAACGTAGAGATATTTTGCATTGATGCCATAGGAATCGAATGGAGTAACTTCTGCCCTCAAGGAGGGTTAAGAATCCGCATTCGCAAGGATTATTTTGAAATGTATCGTTTCAAGTTCCGGATATCTGGCTAGGTTTAGATGCTGCAAACTCTGTCTTATGAGAAGAATCAAACCATCACCCGAGCGACTGCCCAAACTGTACCGATCACACTTATCACGGCTGAACAAGGAATCAAAATCGCTTTCCGAAAATGGCGCCATTTCCGGAACCAACCAAGGATGCTGAAAGCACAAAGAAGCACTCCGATCTGACCAAATTCAACACCAATATTGAAAAAAACGAGAGCACTGATAAATTCCTGTTTAGGGAGACCGACATCTTTCAGTACTCCCGCGAAACCGAGACCGTGCACGAGTCCAAAAAGCGATATTATCACGAGGCGGCTTGGATTCGGTTTGGCCCTCGCGATATTTTCAAATCCAATATAGGCGATAGAAAACGCAATGAGTGGTTCAACGACTTTTGCAGGAGGGGTTAAGAAGCCAATAATCCCGAGAGCCAATGTGATCGTATGAGCAAAAGTAAAACAGGTTACCTGCGCCAGCAAGGGCCTAAGCTGTACCGAAAACAAAAAGAGTCCTAGAACGAATAGAATATGATCACTGCCATATGGCAAAATATGCACAAACCCGAGCTTGAGGTAAATCCAAGCCGAATTTAGCCACTTAACCATAGTGATATCTTTTTCTCTCTCAGTAGGTGTTGGTGACAGATCTCGGTTTATCGTTACCACTTTTTTCCTCACTGAAAATGGTTGGCTAACTTCGCCCGCTTCTATCCATCTAGTCATAGTGCGTTTCTGTTGCCTTTCCAGGAAGGTTAAAGCGATTGGGGTTCCAATTGGAAGGTTGGGCATAATCCGGAAACGGAGGTCTTTTCCAGCCGGATTTATTCGTCCCCTCCAGCGAATACTTGTCATAGGGGCTGCGTAGATTGCCTTGAAATCTTCGAGATTTAGAATAGGGAAATCGACTTGCTTTGTGTCTAGAACGACCTGCTGATTGTCGCAGGAGAGCTTAACACCCTTTGCTAATGCTCCCTCCAGATTAATCATCCGTTGTTCGTCAGGGGTTTGTGTCAGGTTATAGTAGGCTGTCGGTCCCCCTACTATTCGGGTCAGATCGACCTTCAACCCCACCTCTACGGTATTTATCTCGGGATCAATAGTGATAAAAACACGCGTCATATTTAGCAGGTGGGCATCACTGATGAGTCCTGACGACACGACACAGAAGCTCAGAAAAGCCAACTGGATGAGCGTTCTTTTCAAATTCTTATCTCTCAAATTTAATCTTCCGGATCCTTGACTGATTCCTCAAAAATCCGGAAGATCAAATTTCTTGCGGATTTTAAGCTGACAAGCCCCTTCTGCTGCTAATTGTCTTCTCTCAGAGGTGAAGATTCCAGTCCTGTTCTCAATCTCGGAATGATCGGATACGGATGCTTGTTTCAATTCAAAAAGGATTCGATAGATGCTGATGCTTCATTGGCATGATATCGTAGGCTTTTGTGGCATTGCGATGATTCTTGCCGCCTATTTGTTACTTCAGATAGATTTTCTACGAAGCGATAGCCTCGTTTATTCTTTGCTAAATGGCTTGGGTGCAAGCTGTGTGATTTTTTCCCTGTTTTTCGACTTTAATCTGTCAGCGTTCCTTATGGAAGCATTCTGGGTTATAATCAGCCTTATTGGGATAGTTCGATACGTCACGCGTAAGAGACAATCGGGTCTGGAACTTAGAAAATAGGACCTCAATTTGAGGCTTTGGAGGATTCTTCTTTAGGTTGCCTGCATACCTTTATACTTGTGACGAAGTAGAGCCCATAGAGCAGCAATGCAGCGGTTAAAGCTCTCAAAAAGAGGCTTTCTAAAATGAGACTAACGGTAGTACCACCGCAGACGATGATTGAAGCTATCGCGATGATTTTCGTTTTATACGAAATACATCGGTGTTCCTGCCAATTCCTTAAAAGTGGCCCGTAAGTCGGGTTGCCCAATAACCACTTGTGCCATTTTGCTGATGATTTTGCAAAACAGCCTGCAGCAAGTAAGAGGAAAGGAGTGGTTGGGAGAACGGGGAGAAAGAGCCCTAGGGTGGCTAATCCGACAAAGAGAAATCCGATCGCCTTATACATTTCTTAATTAGTTGGGATCAATGGGTTCCTCTGCCTTCAGTTTTCTATAATGAGTCTAAGATGCAGAGGAATTCCATTTTCGCCGGAGGGTTAAGAAGGATGGCATGACACGCAAAATTTATTATTCCTCAGTATCTAAAAAATTTTAGCAGATGGGTTCTTCTTTTATTTGCTGGTTCCATGACATTCCTCATCTTTTTTCTCCCATCTGTTTCTTTGAAAGAATTAGGCTAACTTCCAGAAAAATTCGGGTTTCGCTTTTCCATAAACGCCTTTCGACCTTCTTTATAGTCTTCGCTAGCGTAACACTTGTCGTTCAAGTGTTGGCAGAGATTAAGATCACGATCATTTGGATCTTTGCCTATTTCGGCAACGATTTGTTTAAAAGCCTTTACAGACAGAGGTGCATTTTCGGCGATAGCTTGAGCACACTCGTCCACGGATTGGGCAAGGTCAGTCTTATTTCGTATGCTATTAATGAGACCCATATCATAGGCTTCTTGGGCGCTAAATTGTCTTGCGGAGAATAGAATCTCTTTGGCTCGGATAGGTCCGACACAATTAACTAGAGGCCGCAATGATTCATAACTATAGCCAAGGCCCAGCTTGGCGGCGGGAATCCCGAACCGAGCATCTTCAGAGGCCAGCCGTAAGTCACAACAGAGGGCAACTGCCAATCCACCACCCATGCAGTAACCACCAATTCTTGCAATGGTAGGCTTGGGAATATCAGTAAGTTTTCTATAGGCAAGTGTCATCACCGAGTTGTAAGCCTCAATCTCACTCGCTAGACTGCGCTTTGCTTCGAATTGGGATATGTCAGCCCCAGAGGAGAATGCTCTTCCTCCTTCACCTGATACTACAATAACCTTTACTCTGGAATCGGACTCGAAGTTGTCCATCGCTTGGCTAATACCCCGCCACATTTCTAAAGAAATCGCATTATGCTTCTCGGGCTGGTTAAAACCCAAGTAACCAGTATCTTGGTTCTTTTCGACTAAAAGCTTATCAGTTTTTTCCATACTTGTTGGTTTCTTGCTCATAAAGAATGATCCTCTTTCAGCACACTAATTTCTTCGTTTGAGAATCCAAACTCTCGTAAAACATCGGTTGTGTGTTCACCTCTTTCTGGAGCAGGGCGATAGGCTATATTCGCATCTTTTGCTAAATTTGTTGCGTTACGCACTACTTTGATTTTCCCGAGTAGGTCGTGTTTGACAGGTCGTGACATTTCCAAATGACGCACTTGGGGATCTGCCCACATTTCGTTGATTTTGTAAATTGGGCCACATGGAACCCCCGCTTCATTCAGCTCCTCAATCCATTCATTGCTACTTTTTTGTAGGAAATACTCGCTGAGTTTTGCGTTCAATTGTTCTCGATTTTGCGATCTGGCTTCAGAATCGGAGAAATTTGGATGGTCTGGCAGCTCGTTGGCTGACAGTACTGCGCATATTCGCTGCCAGATTTGTTCGCTGCCGCTCGCAATGTTGATGTACCCGTCACTAGTCTGGAAAGTTCCCGTAGGGATGATCGTAGGATGATTATTGCCGGCTTGCTCGGGGACTTCATTTCCCATTAGCCAACGAGCGGCTTGGAAATCAAGCATTGCGATCTGAGCCTCAAGTAATGATGTATGCACCAATTGCCCTTTCCCGTTTACATTCCGTTGGAGCAATGCAATCAAAATACCGATTGCTGTATACAAGCCGGCGGCTAGATCTGCAATTGGCACTCCGACTCGTACCGGTCCCTCGCCGGGTAGTCCGGTAATCGACATCAAGCCTCCCATTCCTTGGGCAATCTGATCTAAACCAGGACGAAATCGGTAGGGCCCGTCTTGGCCAAATCCAGAAACACTGGCGTATACAACACGAGGGTTTTCTTTTCGGCACGTGGCGTAATCGATTCCGAGTCGCTCTTTAACTTCGGGTCGAAAGTTTTCGACTATCACATCTGCCTTTTTTACTAGGCGCATGAAGGCAGCCCGACCTTGTTCTGTCTTGAGATTCAGCACTAACCCGCGTTTGTTTCGATGCAAATTTTGAAAATCCGGACCGTGGCGTGGTCCACCCATGCCAACTGAGCTGTCAATCTTCTCGGGAGGCTCGATCTTAATCACGTTTGCTCCCCAGTCCGCCAGCTGCCGCACCGCCGTTGGTCCCGCTCGCACTCGAGATAGATCGAGGACCGTATATCGGGAAAGGGGGCCTTTTTGATCTTTCATAACCTGTTAACTGTTATGGAGGTTTTCATTTTTATTATCATAGAGGTCTTTCATTATCAAAATGTCCCTCTTGGTTTTGGCCGCAACTCGCAAATTTCACGGCTTGCCTTTTTGAAGGTAAAGTACTGAATTTATCCGAATGAGACACTTAATTATCGTTATGGCGCTATCATTGGCGTGCTTCGGGCCCGCCTGCACAGAGGAGAGTGTGACCAGAGAGTCTATAACTATTGCGCTGAAACCCGATAAGAACCCGGACCGATTGATCAAAGAAAAAGCTGCTCTCGAAGTTTACTTGTCGGATGAACTATTACATCCTGTCAAAGTTATTGTTCCCTTAAGTTCAGCAGTCATTACGACCGGTTTCGCCAATGGAAGCATCGACTTAGGATTCCTGAGTTCCACCGAAGCGGCAAAGGCGATTAATGCGGAAGTAGCTGATGTCCTTCTGGCCGGCGAGATCGACGGGAGTACCCACTACCTGAGCTATTGGGTCTCTCTAAAAGAGAATTCGTATTCTAGCATAGAAGAGTTGAGGGGCAAGCCCATTGCATTTTCAAGTCGTACTAGTACTTCTGGTTTTCTTATTCCCACATGGGATCTATTCAAGAGGAAACTCATAACAGAAGATGAAGGGCCCGAGGGATTTTTTGGAGAAGGCAATGTGTTCTACGGAGTTGGTTACGTGTCTGCTATCGAGAAGGTTCTTAGCGGTGAAGTCGAAGCCGCCGCAGTAAGTTATTACGTAATCGATGAGGACCGTTATCTTACACCGGTTCAGCGCTCGCGACTGAGAATGGTAAGTAGCCAAGGGCCTGTCCCTACCCATACTATATCATGCAGGCGGACTCTAGATCTATCACTTCGCAATCGGGTAAAGAAAGTTTTGCTCCAAATGAACCAAAATAATTCGAAGCTGCGCGATCTGGTATTCAATTCTAAACTGGTGGAGGTTGATCCAAAAAAGCATCTCAGAATAAGCCATGAAACGTTGTCGATTGTTTCCCGCATGAAACTCTAGATGCAGAAGAACAGAAAATCAGTTGAAGAGAAATCTTCGCTGACATTGCATGTCGAATCCTTGGGGATACGCCGAAATGGAAAATGGCTAATTCGAAACCTCAATTTGGAAGTCGATTTTGCATCTTCTATAGCCATCGTGGGGCCGTCGGGTGTTGGCAAGACTAGTTTTCTCAAATGCCTAGCTGGTGATTTGGAGCCGACTGAAGGGTTTCTCTATTATCGAGTTGCTGATGGTACTAGAAAAAAGCCGGAGGAGATCCGGACCCATCTCGGCTTTATCTTCCAAAATCTTAATCTTATTGAAAATGAGTCTGTTTTGTACAATGTGCTCGTCGGTCGGTTGGGCCGTTATTCCTCCCTTCGAACATTTTTCGGGTTCCCATGTCCCGATAAGCACGATGCATTTGCTATTTTAAACGATCTGGGAATCGGGGAGTGCGTGCATAAATGGGTGGCAGAGATCTCAGGAGGAGAGAAGCAAAGAGTAAACGTTGCTAGAGCTTTGTTCCAGGATTCCTCAATTATATTTGCGGATGAACCTTTGTCGCACTTGGACTCGCAATCTGTTGAGAATGTTCTAACCCGATTCCGAAAGGAAGTTAAGGAGAGAAATAAAACTGTTTTCTGCGTCTTGCATGACTCTGATTTCGTCGAATGTTTTGCCGATTTCATTTTGACTTTCAACCAGAAGAACCCTTCAAATTGGACTTTTAAGGAGGTCTTGTCCAAGTGATTAAATCTAAGCCATTGGCTTCGAAATCTCCCTCTCCGGACTTGCCCGCTCTCAGATGGTTCGAGCGCCTCAACCTCGTTAATGTTACGTTTCTAATCTTTATCCTCGCAGTTGTATTTTCGAGTACAGTCATCCGCGGATCGGGTAGAGATCTCAACTATTTGGCGAATCTTTACCAGTTCGTCTCTAACTTCTTCCCGCCCGATTTAACAGTAATGGGCGATTCCCTCGCCTCTTTAGTCGAAACTGTAAAGATAGCCGTAATGGCAACTCTTTTTGCTATTGTGATTTCGTTTCTCCTTTCGTTGGGTGCATCTCAGAATCTTGCCTCCCGGCCACTTGTTCTCGTCTTTAGAATGTTACTCAATCTTGTTCGCACTCTTCCGAGTCTTATCTGGGCGCTTATCGCTGTTGCTATTGTGGGTCCTAATCCTCTAGCCGGAGTGATTGGCCTCACTTTTTACAGCATAGGATATCTAGGAAAATTCTTTAGCGAAGCTTTTGAATCATGCGATCTTGAGGTGGCAAGATCCCTTCAAATCATGGGAGCCAATTCCTTCCAAGCATTTCAGTACGGACTTTGGCCTCAGGCTAAGCCCTTGATATGGAGCTACTCGATTTGGATGCTGGAATACAATATTCGATCAGCATCGATCATTGGATATGTTGGTGCAGGGGGTATTGGGACTCAATTGCAAATCTACCAAGAATTTGGCCAGTGGGACAAGTTTGCTACGGTACTGATCTGCATCCTCGTCGTTGTCACTCTTCTCGATCTCCTCGGGGAACGGATCCGGCGTTCGGTTACGAAGAAGATCGCTTTTTCACCTTCACGCGACTGAGGATCCTCCTTCGGGTGGGAACCATGTTTTAGAAGGCTGATGCAATGCCTTCATTGCAATACTTGTCTTCGCTATCGTGGTTTTGGAAATGTAACCATGTGGGTGCGATTGAATTAAGAATGGTCACAGATGTTCTCTAAATTTCGGTAATTAGATATGATTATATGGGATGGGAAACCGTGTTTCTTGCAGGAAGATATTTCAGATGATATCTGAAGTTTAACCTACGGTCCCATTCCATATCCGCTTGCAATCCGTAATTTTCAATTCCTTATTTTTTAACCTCCTCTCCCATCGCCGTTTTAATCTCTTTCCATCGCTTCAGACGGGCTGCAATTTTCACTTCAGCCCCAGAATCCTTGGGGAAATAATATTGTTCGGGTCGCTCCATATAACCTTGGACCGATATGGTTTCTGGATAATCGTGGCTGTATTGATACTCTTTCCCATGCCCTAAGCTCTTACTAATTTTGGTGCTTGCATCTCGAAGATGAAGAGGGACTGACTGCAGCTCCTTTTCTCTAATGGTTTTACCCGCCTTCCTGAAAGCCGCTGTTGTTGAATTACTCTTCGGGGCTGTTGCCATGTAAACGACGGCATGTGCCAGGTTGAGCTCGCATTCTGGCAGGCCGATATACTCACAGGCCTTAAAGGCTGCTATCGCAAGGGGAAGCGCATGAGGATCTGCAAGGCCAATATCTTCAGAAGCCAAGATAGTGATGCGTCGGGCAATAAAACGGGGATCTTCGCCTCCTGCTAGCATTTTGGCTAACCAGTAGAGGGAGGCATCTGGGTCGCCCCCTCTCATGCTCTTAATAAACGCGGATGCTGTGTCATAGACTTCGTCCGTGTCATAGGGGATTTGGCGTTCTCGGGCGAATGCTAAAACTTCTTTTTCCGACAAACAAGCGCCCTCGGGTAGACTCATGACTAGATTCTCTAAAGCGTTTAGCGCCCGTCGCAAATCACCATCACATAGATCTACCAATGAACGCAATACTCTGTCCTCTGCCGAACATTTGCGCTGCCCGAGTCCTCGATCGCTATCCATTAACGCAACTTTTACGACCTGAAATGAATGGTCTGCAGAAATAGGCTCAAAGCGAAACAGGTGGCTTCGGCTGAGAAGAGGTGCAATTAGATAGAATCCGGGATTATGGGTTGTAGCTCCAATTAACCGGATGTTCCCTTCTTCCACATCCGGAAGTAGAAGGTCCTGTTGGGCTTTGTTAAATCTGTGAATCTCGTCGATAAAGAGAATTGTACGATCTTCGGGCCTGCTGCGAGCAAATCTCAGGGTGTCTCTTAGTTCCGCAACATTGGAAATAACCGCGTTAATCCGTATGAATCGGGTTCTTGATTCCAATGCAATCACCTCAGCCAATGTTGTCTTCCCGCAACCTGGAGGACCGTAAAGGAGGATACTTCCCAGTCTATCTGCCCTAAGAAGTCGAGGAAGCAGTGCTCCTTCTCCAAGAATGTGATCTTGTCCAATGATTTCGTCCAGCTTACGTGGTCGCATCCTCACGGCCAGCGGCTTGGGATGAGTCCCTGAGACTGGAGAAGTGTTCTCCTCGAAATCTTTAGCTCGATCTTTCTCCCTGCTTTCTTCATCAAAGAGAAAAGTTTGTTCTTTCTCCTTCATCGCAAAAGGTTCCTCAACCTTTAATAGCGCTAATAATCCTTCTGATCCTCACTATTATGCCGCACAGAGACCTGAAGAGGCAAGGGATGTTTCGATCCCAAAGTAGAAAAGATTTTGCTACCCCTCTCCTTATCAACTGATAATATGTATCTGAGATCTTTAGAGTTTTCGTGTGTGAAGTCCATATACCTCTTTATTTAATTTTCCCAGATGCAGAAGAGATCATTCGAATCATTAAAGCATAGACCAACATCTTCCGAAGTGCCGGTTGTCCTCACTATCGCTGGTTCGGATAGCGGGGGGGGCGCGGGAATCCAAGCTGACCTCTCGACTTTTGCTGCTTTGAGAGTTTTTGGCACGTGTGCTCTCACCTGCGTGACTGCCCAGAATCCCACCGGTGTAAAAATGGTAAAGGAGATTGAGGCGGAGATGATTGAAGCGCAACTGACCCAGGTCTCCGACTATTTTGCTATCAAGGCTTTGAAGACCGGAATGCTTTTTAGTGAGAAGATCATCGATATAGTGGCTAGATTTATTTCTGATCGTCCATCCATACCTGCAGTTATTGATCCAGTCATGGTGGCTTCTAGTGGCGCCGTCCTGCTCGAAACAAATGCGATTGATGCTCTTAAAAATCTAATTCTTCCCAAGGCAGCGGTCATTACTCCTAACCTGGATGAAGCAAAGGTGTTGCTTGGAGTGCGACCCTCGGATACCTGCCAAATGAAAAGAGCAGCCAAAACGATTTTCAAAGAATACGGAACTGCAGTCCTGATAAAAGGCGGCCACTTGGACACAAAGACTTTAACCGATGTCTTTTTTGACGGCCAAAATGGGATGATAGTCCTAACTTCAAAACGGAACCCAACCATCGACACCCATGGTAGTGGGTGTACTTTGGCGGCAGCTATTACGGGTTTCCTTGCCAAAGGTTTTACAATCGCGGACGCTGTTCTTTCCGGGCATGCCTATTTGAAGTCTAGTATCGCTGCGCCTCTTCGTGTAGATGGAAGAGACTATCTCAATCGCATATCCATTGCTAACAATGCAAACTCATAGACCTCGTTGTTGCTTTAGTTCAGTATGACTTTCTGTAATTTGGCTCATTTAGAAACCATCTCCTTCAAGCTGTTAAACCATCGAAAATCTAAATGGAGTCTTGGGCTTCCCATTGTCATTATTCGATACGTCATAATTCCGACCCTGTTCTCACCCTATTTCTTCGATTTTCGTGATTTGATGCTATTTCAATTAATGGAATTATCTACGACTCGGATTATTATCCCTCCTCCCTTGTTTCTCATCTTATACTCAAAACCTCTCGCGGATTTAAAGAAAGTCTAGCGTCTGCTGTCCGCTTTCTCTACCTAAACACTTACATTTTCTTGCCATTTACGGGATGACCATAGCAAAATTTGACCCATGAAAAGTGCTTACGAGTTAGCCATGGAGCGTCTTAAAACTGAGGATCCAAGCGCTTCTAAACCCCTTACCGATGGACAGCGTAAAGAGATCCACGAACTCGAGAATCGCTATAAAGCGAAGATTGCGGAAAAAGAGATTTTCCTGAGAAAGCAACTTGAGGAAACGCGCCAAAAAGGAGATTTACCTGAAGCAGAAAAGATTGAAACTCAGCTTCAGAACGAACGTGCCCGCCTTGAGGAGGAACTGGAAGAAGAGAAGGAAAAAATCCGCAATCGGAAATGAAGCAATATTGCGATCTCCTCAGACTTGTTCTCAGCAAGGGGAAGCCTCGCGAGGATCGGACAGGGGTCGGGACTTTCTCGATTTTCGGAGCCCAGGCTCGGTATGACCTAAAGGATACATTTCCTCTCCTTACCACCAAAAAGCTCCATCTCAAGTCCATTATTTATGAGCTTCTTTGGTTTCTCAAAGGCGACACCAACCTAGGTTACTTGCACAATCACAAGGTGAAGATTTGGGACGAATGGGCCGACGAAAAAGGAGATCTCGGACGAATTTACGGTGCCCAATGGTGCGAATGGAAGGCACCTGATGGGCGGTCAATCAATCAGATCGACAAAGTCATCGAGCAAATTAAAAGCGATCCCCAAAGCCGCCGGCATATAGTTTCCGCCTGGAACGTAGGCGAATTGGATCAGATGGCACTGAATCCCTGCCACGTCCTCTTTCAGTTCTATGTCGACGTTGAGGATCAATCTCTCGGTTGTCAGCTCTATCAGAGGAGTGCTGATCTCTTTCTGGGAGTCCCTTTCAATATTGCTTCGTATTCGCTTCTGACCATGATGGTTGCTCAGGTCTGTGGACTTAAGCCGGCTGAATTTGTCCACACTTTCGGAGATCTTCATCTCTATAATAATCATCTCGAGCAAGTTAAGCAGCAGCTAGCCCGTGAGTTCCGTCCCCTTCCGACCATGCGGCTTAATCCGAACATAACCGACATTCACGATTTTACTTATGATGATTTTGAGCTTCTTGGTTACGACCCCCACCCAAGTATACGTGCGCCAATAGCGGTCTAAAATCAATTTTAGTACCTCCTCAGGCAGTGAACAAGGGATCCAATGTAATCGGACTGCCTAATTCTTTGTGTTTAATCTTATGTCTAAACGATTCAAAGCCATCGCTGCTATGTCCCTCAATCGGGTTATAGGTAAAGATAACGATATCCCCTGGCGAATCCCAGAAGATTGGAAATGGGTTAAACAAAAAACTAGCGGCCATATTATCGTTATGGGACGTAGGACTTTCGAATCTCTTGACAGAAGACCTCTTCCCAATCGGGAGAATATTGTCGTCAGCCGCACGCTTTCTGAGACCGAAGGTTTCCAAGTAATCCGTTCTCTCTCAGAGCTCAACGATTTCAAAACGGACAAGGAAATCTGGATATTTGGTGGTGCTAAGATTTATCGGAGTGCCCTGCCCAAAATCGACGAACTTTTTCTTACCGTTGTCAACCGCGTCGTGGACGGTGACGTGTTCTTTCCAGAATTCGAAGAGGAGTTTGACTTTGAAGGTTTTGTAAGCATAGAGACTGGTTTTCGGATAAAGCATTACCGACGGAGAACTCTACCTTAGCTGTAACATTTTGACGTCCGATTGAGTTGGAGTCCTCATCATTGGAATCGATGCAGAATATTGCCCTTATGTGGGTAGCGCAGTGAAATATTCAGTGAGCAAAACAGGAAGCATCAGAAAATATCATTTAACTGCTAATCAACCTTTGAGTCTAGATTGTGACGGTACCCGTCTTTGGGACCTAGGACATCAAGTAGCCACTCTTCCGTCCGTCAGCTAAAGTACTCTGCACCATCAAGGCTGGATTCAGCCAGTCTCAGATTCGACTAATCGAGGCTTTCCCCATCTGTGTTTACACTGGAAGGCTAGCCGACAGATTGGCTCCAATCGCCTTTTGCCTCTGGTATTTCCCCGGACTTTCTTCTTACCTCTGTTTCAGAATCAGTGGATCCGTCCCTGCATGCTTCGCAATTGCCCAGGCCCCCACAGCTCCCCTTGATGCATCGATTTCCGAGTATCACCCCGATCGACATCCCGAGTATCACCAATCCAAATACAAAAAGCGTGATAAGAAAAAGTTTCATCTTCTAGAATGAAATCTAATATCCTTTCCTATCAATTCGTCAATTCTTAGCCTATTTTTATTAAAGAAACAGTGTGCAGCGGGGCCTATTAGGATATTCGTGATGATACATTGACTGGGGTGAGAGTGGTAGAAGCTAAGATGACCATATAATCTCTTTTGAGTATAATTCCTTGTTAACAGGCGACTTAAGAAAGTCGTTCGTTACTCTTTCTTAATCAGATTTCGAAATCTGACTGTCATCTTCTCCTCGAATCCCTCCTCTGTTTTAATGACAAAAAAGGCTGCAAGATCTTTTTGATTCGCCAAAGCATATCCTTCATCTGTTCCTAGAATTAGGAGTGCAGTTGCCCATCCGTCAGCATCCATGCAAGAAGCATCTACCACTGTGACAGAGGCCAACCGGTGGGAGATAGGCCGCCCTGTCCTGGGATCGATTTCGTGGGAATAACGTACTTTATCGACCTCAAAATAGTTCCGATAGTCCCCCGATGTGGCTATCGAGCTATTGTCGAGTTCCACGACTTTCTGAATCTGCTGACTTGCTACCACTGGGCTTTCGATTCCGATACGCCAGACGGAATTGCTTCCTCTTCTGGTGCCTTTAGCCCTCATCTCTCCGCCGATGTCTACTAGGAATGCGGTTGTTCCCAAAGAATTAAGCATTTCACTCAACCGATCCACAGCGAAGCCCTTTGCAATAGCAGAAAGATCGACGTTGAGGTTCGAAAAACTTTTCTTCAGCGCAGGCGGCGAAAGCCTCACCTTCAGATTATCAGATCCAATTGTTGTCATTTTTGCCGCGATTTCTGTGTCGGTCGGTAAATTGTCTCTCCGACCCAACGGGCCAAATCCCCACAAATTGACCAGTGGGCCTATCGTGATATCAAATGCTCCACTTGATAGATTGTAAATATCTATGCCTTTTGAAATCACCTTCGCTGTATCCTCGGAAACTGAGAACCAATCGATTGATTCACTCGAGTTGAAAAGTGAGAGCTCAGAATTCGAAAGGTAAGTTGACATCTGTTGATTAACTTCATCGAGGATCGCTTCGACTTTCGCTTTGAGTTCCTGTGCGTTGGAATTCAGGGGAAGAGTCGACACCGATACGCGATAGTAAGTTCCCATTGTCGCCCCGGAGAGGACCATAGGAACCTCATCTCCTCCCATCTGATCTTGCACTGAGCAACCAGAGAATGCAGCAGATAAACAAAGAATAAACGTGAGACTAATAGACAACTTTCTATTTCGTGTAATCATGCCCTTATCTGTTTTTCTGCGAAACTGAATGGGATAAATAACTACTAAACAGTCCCACAACAGTAAATAGGATGTATGATCAGAAAATGGTTAATTTCTGCTAGCCCGAATCTGAGAAATTCCTTCGATTAGATTAACCTCGGAGTTCCACCCGAAGACTGAGAAGCTGAATGCTAGTAGTTAGGATTCTTCGAGCGAGTAATTCATACTTCAAATCGAATTAAAGGATTTCCCCGGGATTATCCTATTTACTGGAGGAGTTTGTTAAGGCTACTATGGGCAGCCACCGTTGCGATCAAAAGCCTGTTGCCGAGAAGCTTCTAGCTTCCGAAATCGTCAAATAGTATATTCTCATCTTCGATACCCAAATCATGAAGGAGATTGAGGCAGGCGCTTAACATGGGCGGTGGTCCGCATATATAGTATTCACAGTCTTCTGGAGCAGGATGATCTTTCAGATAGTTGTCATAAAGGACCTGGTGAATAAAACCGACGTGGCTCTTCCAGTTATCCTCAGGGAGCGGTTCTGAGAGGGCAGCGTGCCAGGTGAAATTCTCGTTTTCTTTCGCTAAAGTATTGAAATCATCCTCATAGAACATCTCCCTCAGACTCCTAGCACCATACCAGAATGTCATTTTCCGGTTGGTGTGAATTCTCCTTAGCTGATCGAAGATGTGCGAACGCATTGGCGCCATTCCGGCACCACCACCGATAAAGATCATTTCGGCATTTGTATCCTTAGCAAAAAATTCGCCAAAGGGTCCTGAGATGGTGACCTCGTCGCCCTCCTTCAAACTGTAAGTATAAGATGACATTATTCCCGGAGGTACGCCTTCAGGTCCGCGAGGTGGAGGAGTTGCTATCCGGATATTCAACATGATGATACCCTTTTCGTCTGGGTAGTTAGCCATCGAATAGGCCCGCTGGGGACCTCCTTCCTTAACCACAGACTTATATCGCCAAATATTAAATTTATCCCAATCCGGCCTGTATTCCTCAGCAATGTTGTAGTCTTTATAGTTTACTTCATAGGGAGGGCATTCTATTTGGATAAATCCACCTGCCCGAAAGTCTACATTGTCTCCTTCGGGTAACTCGAGAACTAGCTCACGAATAAAGGTGGCTACGTCTTTGTTAGAGCGTACTTTGCATTTCCATTTTTTGACCTCGAATACTTCAGCAGGAACATCTATTTTCATGTCCTGCTTAACTGCAACTTGGCACGAGAGTCGCATTCCCTCCCGTGCTTCCCGTTTGTTAATGTGTGACAGCTCTGTTGACAGGATGTCGCCACCGCCTTCGTGCACATGAACCTTACACTGGGCGCAGGTACCTCCACCGCCACAAGCTGAAGAAACAAAGACTCTGTTGTCAGCAAGGACATTAAGGAGCTTTCCTCCCACGGGGGTCGATATTGCTTTCTCAGGATCGTTGTTGATGAGGATGGTGACGCTACCAGACGCTACTAGACGCGACTTAGCGATGAGAATAACTACTACCAAGGCAACAACCACGGCGGTAAACATCGTTACTCCTAAGAGAATTTCCTGCATCAGCTTTTGAATTAGTTAATAAACAGGTTTATCTAAATGGACTGGTCCCGCTTGGTCGGATTGGTCTCCATTCTGTAAGGCTCTCTTCCACTAGTAATTAAAACTCCTAATTCTCTTTCTCCACTAGAGTTGGATCCCCGAAAATGCCATAAAAGCAAGGGACATTAGCCCAACTGTTATGAAAGTGATTCCAAGTCCTCGCAGTCCAAGTGGGATATCGCTATATTTGAGTTTCTCTTGGATTCCCGCCAATGCGCCGATGGCAATTGCCCATCCGAATCCCGTTCCAAACCCAAAGACCACGCTTTCTCCCAAATTGTATTCTCGTTCGACCATAAAGAGGGAGCCACCAAGAATAGCACAGTTTACTGTAATCAAAGGCAAAAATATCCCCAATGCATTATAAAGCGCCGGAAAGAACTTATCGAGGGCCATCTCAAGGATCTGTATCATTGCTGCTATTACCCCAATGTAACAGATAAATCCGAGGAATGACAGATCGTATCCATAGATTCCTGCCCAGGCCAATGCATCTTCTTTCAGCAGATAAGTATAAATGACGTTGTTAGTCGGAATTGTAATTGTTTGCACAACAATGACTGCAAGCCCAAGTCCAAGCGCCGTATCCACTTTCTTCGAGACTGCGAGGAAAGTGCACATCCCAAGGAAAAAGGCCAAGGCCATGTTTTCCACGAAAACCGCGGTAAAGAAAATGCTCAGATAATTTTCTACCATAGGTCCTGGCTCACATCGGATTCATTTACGAAGCGCTGCTGGTTTATGTAGATGGCAATCCTACCGTAGGGGTGCCCACAGGGTGCCGCCTCTTGATGGTTACTAGTAATTCCCTGTTCGATAGCGGTATTCAGTAGCAGCCGCGAAGGAGCTATTTTCTCGAGCCTCGACGTAGTTTCCGTCGTGCGGAGACTTGTAGCTATAGTCAGATTCATAATCAATTCTCCTCGATTTGCTCTGTCTTCCATCCTCTCAAAATCCAGATAAAAAATCCTATAATGAAAAAGGCACTTGGCGGCAAAAGCATCATCCCATTGGACATATACCACCCTCCTTCATTCGAGAGAGGGAGAACAACAAACCCATAGAGCCGACCCGATCCGAAAAGTTCTCGGAAGATTCCCACGACTATCAGGATCAATCCATAACCTAGACCATTTCCTACCCCATCGAGAAAGCTCGCCCCAATTGATTCTTTCATTGCGAAAGCTTCGGCCCTACCCATCACTATGCAATTCGTGATAATGAGCCCAACAAAAATGGAGAGCTGCTTGCTGATATCGTAGGCAAAAGCCTTAAGGAATTGATCGACGATTATAACCAGTGAGGCGATAATTGTCATCTGGCAAATGATTCGGATACTGCTAGGGATGTGTTTCCGGATTAGGCTTACGCTGACGTTAGAACCGGCCAAAACAAACACCACCGCGATAGCCATCACAAAAACAGTTTCAAGCTTTGACGTGACCGCCAACGCGGAGCAGATCCCAAGCACCTGAAGTGCAATCGGGTTGTTGTTAAAAAGCGGATCCAGTAAGACTTTCTTGGGCTTATCAGCCATGAGTAACCCTTTCACTGATTCGCATTTTGGCAAGGAAGGGTCCGAACCCATCTTTTCCCAGCCAGAACTTTAGCAAGTCTCTAACCCCCCGTGCGGTGATTGTAGCGCCGGATAGGCCATCGACTTGGAATTGAGCATTAGGGTTATTCGGATTTACCTTCCCTTTCAAAACGGTAATTCGTGTTTCCCATGCTTCATCGAAAGCTAGTTTTCCCTGCCATTGCGATTTCCAGAGCGGGTTGTCTACTTCTCCGCCCAAACCTGGGGTCTCGCCATGTTCGTAGAATCCAAATCCTCTTATCGTTCTTAGGTCGGCATCGAGGGCAAGGAATCCATACATTGTGGACCAAAGTCCCTTGCCGTGGACGGGTATGATTAGCTGTTGTAACTGTCCTTCAGGATCCCGTTCCCAATAAACCAAGGCTAGCTTTGAACGCCTTTTGATCCGTGCTAGATCTGCCTTCCTCTCAATTTGCACACTAGAAGCTGGTCCTTTCGCCGCCTTTCGCTGATCAAAGTTTTCTGTTATGACTTTATTTGCAAATTCACCTGTTTCTAAATTGACGACTCGGGCTTCAAACCTGCCAAAAAGCTCTTCAATCGATTTCCCCTCCTCAAGTAGCCCCGCGACTTCTAGAATATTTCTTTTCTTATCCAGAGCCTTGTTGATTTGTTGATTCGTTCTTAGAATCACCGATGCACTGGATACAATCACCGAACAGGCGATTGAAAGAAGCGCTGCTACCAGGAGCGTTTTTTTGATTGTATCGTTATGCATTCCTCAATGCTCGCCTCTTAATATGTGTCTTGATAACTAGCTGGTCAATAATCGGAGCGAATACGTTGCCAAATAGGATAGCAAGCATCATTCCCTCTGCGAATGCTGGATTGATCACGCGAATCAAAATGACTAAAAACCCTATGAGGAATCCGTATATCCACTGCCCTAGTGAACTCATTGCTGCTGAAACCGGATCCGTCGCCATAAAAACTAGACCAAAGGCAAATCCTCCCAATACAAGATGCCAAATGGGACTCATCTGAAACATCGGATTTGTGTCACTTCCGATTAAGAAGAGTATGGACGACGTAAGCAAAGCGCTAATCAAGACCGCTGACATAATGCGCGCAGAACCGACTCCAGTGAGTATGAGCAGTCCCGCTCCAAGCAAACAGGCCAGAGTCGAAGTTTCGCCCATGGAGCCTTGTATCTGACCGATGAAAGCTTGAGTCCAAGTCATCTGCTGGGTAAGTGGTTCCATTCCTTCCGCCGCCACCAGGCCCAGAGGGGTGGCTCCACTGAACCCATCTACCGCTGTCCAGACAAAATCCCCACTCATCTGTGCCGGATAAGCGAAGAAGACAAAAGCTCTTGCTGTCAGCGCGGGATTCAGGAAATTCCTTCCCGTGCCACCAAAGATTTCCTTTCCAACAACCACTCCAAATGTAATTCCCACTGCTACCTGCCAAAGTGGAATAGTAGGGGGTAATGTTAGTGGAAACAATGCGCCTGTTACAAGAAATCCTTCGTTCACTTCGTGTTTCCGAATTGAAGCAAAAAGGACTTCCCAAGCGACTCCGACAATGTTGCAAACCAGAAATATTGGAATAAAATAAAGCGCGCCATGGATAAGGTTCGAAATAAAACTTTCCGCGGCATAGCCGAACCCAAGGGACTCTATCACAACTGCTCTCCAGCCCTCTGCTGACGCTACCCCCATGCTTGCCATTGCTGAATTCGCCTGGTGCCCGGTGTTGTACATGGCCATGAACATACAGGGCACTAATGCAACAATTACGGTCACCATCATCCGCTTTAAATCCATTCCGTCACGCACATGAGATGCCCCCTCTGTCACTTCCCCCGGAGTGTAAAAGAAGGTGTCTATCGCCTCATAGATAGGGTAGAGCTTCTCCAGCTTTCCACCCTTATCAAACTGCGGATGTAAATTATCTAGTATGTTACGCAGAAACTTCATGTTCGGCGAAACTCGCTTTATCTATTCCCATTCCTCGATTCATTCCCATTTATATTAACCTGCGACTAACATATTCCTTTTATCCCTCCAACTCAATCCTTGTCAGATTATTCCTCAAAATTGGTCCATACTCTGTTTTCCCAGGACAGACAAACGTACATAAAGACAAATCTTCCTCCTCTAGCTCCAGGCATCCGAGTGCTTGGGCCATTTCGGTGTCGCCGACAATTAATGCCCTCAAAAGGAATGTAGATTCTATATCCAGAGGCATCACTTTTTCGTACATGCCGATCGGTACCATAGTACGCTTACTTCCTTCGGTCGAGGTTGTAAAGGGGAAGAGCTTTCCTTTCAACAGTGCCGAAATGAAGGTAGGCTTCACAGAAAACTTGTCCAAACCAGGACTCTGCCAGCCTAGGAATACCCGCTCTCGGCCTTCTAGGAGTGCTGATACTTGAAGATGATACCGGCCGAGAAATGCAAATGGGCCCTCAGCCTTTCGGCCGGATAGAACCGAACCAGATATAATCCGGTTCTGGCCATTTTTGAGTTCGGCTGATGTCAAACTATCAGTGCTGGCTCCTAGCCGTGTCTTTATAATGCGTGGTCTTTCAACAACCGGACCCGCCAGAGAAATTATCCTCTCTACATTGAGTTTCCCAGTGGTGAACAGTGCGCCGATCGCTAGCACGTCCTGGTAGTTAAGAAACCAGTTCGTCTTATTCGCATTCACCGGATCTAGGAAGTGCATATGTGTTCCCGTCAATCCGGCGGGATGAGGGCCATGGAATTCATGGACATTGATATCACTGAGATCATTTCCATTGAAAGGAATCCCTGCCCCATGGCAGAGATAGGTATTCCCTTCCGTAAGTTTCGAGACTACCTTGAGCCCGATTGTAAAATCGCTTTCCCGCCCTCGTATAACCACCGCCGGATCGACCGCGAGGGGATTCGAGTCCATAGCGTTGACAAAGATAGAATTTGGCTGAGTGTTGGGCGCAGGAACCTTGCTGTAAGGACGGGTTCGTAGTGCTGTCCAAAGTCCCGAATCAATCAGGTTCTCTTTTACCTGCTCCAATGTCAGATCGGGAATCTGATCATCTGAATAGGACGCAAAAGACTCTGCCTCCTCTCCAGTAATATTGATTACCACAGACTGTAGCATTCGCTGCGCTCCCCGGTTAATAGCGACTACCTCGCCATTGGCTGGGGAGGTATATTTCACCCCAGGTGTTTTCTTATCGGTGAAAATTACCTGCCCCACTGTCACCGAATCTCCCACAGCAACTTCCATAGTCGGCTTCAAGCCGATAGAGTCTGTCCCGATAAGGGCAACTGAACCAACGTCTTTAGACTCGATTAAGGTTTTATCTGGTTCTCCCGTTATAGGAAGATCTAATCCCTTTTTGATTTGGTGTAACATGGAAACTCTTAGAAGAGGGATTTTAGGCTGATTCTACAAGGAATTCCTCTGATGGCCAATTTTAGCCGTAAGCAATGCTTTTTTCTGAATAAGCGAATGTTCCCAGTCCAATGTTCGCATAAAGTTGGATCGGTTAGGAATCGGGGCCCATTCGGCTGCGTTTTTTCTCGTGTCACTCGACTATCTCAATTGAAATTGACTCTGGACCAAAACCTGGAGAGGTGACAGAGCGGCCGATTGTGCACGATTGGAAATCGTGTGGGCCCCAAAAGGGTCCCGCGGGTTCGAATCCCGCCCTCTCCGTTTTTTCGACTGCTTTGACCAAGTGACTTTCTTCCCGGTCCCGATGAAGAAAATGGCAACTTGGCTAATGACGCTGTAAAATCCAGACATTTTCCAATTTGTAGGAGCGGACATTTTGTCAGCACTTTTGGCACAGCTGAGTGCTTAAATGGAATTGAGTAATCATAAATTTGACCAGAGAGCAGATAACGACCGTAGAATGGATATCCCTAAGTGGACCGATCGCAATCGAGGGTTATTGTGAAAGGGGGATATTATCTAGCAAGAGAAAATTTGTTAGAGATATAGTGTTTTTATACTAAGGCCGATTTCACAGGGTTATGAGGGCTGTTTCTGTTCCTTAAGGACTGAACGGTCGTTCCATTTCCCCATTGGGAACTCTCGGTTATCCGTCGGGGTATTGAGTTTGCGATAACGGGGACCCCGTGTCCAGTGGGATTTTCCGTGAAATAGGGTTTTAAGTTGAGGAGGGATTTCTTTCTTAAAGGTATTGCTTAGAGTACCTCTGTCCCAGTAGGGGAAAAGGGTAGAGCCGTATCCAGTTATGATGATAACTCGTTCGTTGTTGGAACAGATATGTCCAGTGGCGTGAATTAGGGTTTCGCTGAACAGGAGGGTGGAACCAGCGGGAGCGATCACCTGGTGAATTAGGGAGCGGTCTTGGTAGGCGGCGGCTATGATATCTTCGGTCGGAGCATCAATCTTGTGACTACCGGCTATGGCTACAGTACCTCCGTCATCGGGCCCGAGATCAGTTAGATTGGTCAAGGTTTTTACGAAATTACAGTGGAAAAGACCATTTTTTGTATGGGTACCAAATGGAATGTCCGTACCTCGATGGAATCCGTAAGGGGACGACGCATTTAAATCTTCGTGAGGGATGCGGCTATTGATGTGGGCATTCATTTCTACGATTCGCGCTTCTCCTCCGATCAGTTCTTCTGCCATAGAAACCAGAATAGGGTGAGTGGCGTAGGAGGTGACAATAGGATCAGACTCGACAATGTTGGCCATGAAATGGTGATGGGGGTCGTTCTTAAGCAAGAACGCTTCATGTCCCCCGGGGCCTGGCGACGAAGACTTAGGTCGTCGAGTCAGTTCATATCGTAGACGGTAAAGGGACTCCTTAAGCTTTTCCACATCTTCTGGGGCCAGTGTGTCTTGGATGACTACGTAGCCGAATGTGTCCAGATAGTAGCGCTGAGCTGAAGTGAGAGCAGGGAAGGGGCGCTCAAAGGTTGGAGTCGACATTTCAAACCAACTTGTAGGATGCCATCCCGGAAAAAGGCAAGACGATCCTGCAGGCGAGAGAGAAAAGTGGTGATTTTTAGGAAGGAGGGATAGGAGAGGGCATATTGGGAGGTCCCTAGAGATGTGTAAATTTCGGTGCAATAGAAGGCCCTAGGAAGTAAGGGATCAGGAAGGTAATTCGAGACCAAAATTCTAGATCTTTCATCTTAGTTCTTTGTCTATCCCTCATGTTTCTTTTAATTCTGCCGAATTCAAAGGACTTCTAATCTCGCTTCTTTCCTGTAAGACTTTCCGTGATGCAAACGTCTAAGTCGAGCCTTAGGAGGGCTTCCCGGTTGATCCACGAAGTGCATTCGGTGAGTGCAGCATCCAATCCTTTTGGGAATCGAATTCTACTGGTGGCGGATGGCCCTTGAGTCTTCTAAAAGGATTGTATTCATTCTACTGATAATCAATATGCGAAATGCCAAGAGATTGTGGTTTAAGCGAGGTGAATATGCGTGATCGAGAACGGCGTTAAGAAGACTCCTTGGCATGATTCTCTTGGCGATGTCTTCAAATATAGAAGACTTTAGGGTTTTTGTTCCCATTGCTTGTCGATCTGTTTTCAAGCCCTTCCTCAGGTAGTTAAGAAAACTCGTCGGAAAGAGGTCTCGGGCACAGCTGGAGGAAAGCTCTTCTCTAAGTATCTCTTCAATATCACTGCTGGCCAACACGTTTCTGGGTGATGCGATTGAAGAACGCGTTGCATATGCTACCTGCGGTCCAAGTGAACTGACGATCTTCCTGTATAGGAATTTATCAGTTCGGAGATGGTCCGGTTGTCTTCTTACCTCGAGAAGAACTTTCCTGGATAACCAAGGGTTTACTATTTCCACGTATGGGAGCTTCAGATCGGACAGAGAGGACAATATAGAGGGTAATCGGAATCCGTGATAGAGTTTATCGCGCCATTGGGCCAAGCTCTCGCCTGGACTACGGAGGAGGTTTTGGGGGAGCTCCTGGTCCGCAAATCCGAACCCCTGGTAGTTTCTTAGATTCGCGAAATCTGTACAGAAAGCGCATCCTATGCTATGGCGCACTGTAAGCGGAGAGGAAACTTCTAACCATCCAAAACCCTCGTCACCTCGGATGACTCCTTGAACCCCTGTTTCGAATAACATTTTCCAAATTGTGAATCCATCCATATACGCGGAAATATGATCGATGCGACCTTCGCCTAGCGAAAGAAACCTGTTAATTATATTATGTGCAGGTTCCTCAGATGAATCCGTATGGTAGAACTGGTGGCAGACTTTGAGAGAATGGGCTAGTTTACTTGCAACGTACGCATCAGTTCTCCTAAGGTGTATAGACGATTTTAAGCCCCATGTGATTGTCTTCAATTCTTCAAGATTTCTGCCAGTTTGCTGAAGCAAAGAGAGAAGGCCTCTGCTGTCGTAACCGCCAGAGAGCGGCAATATCCAGGTCGACAAATCCAGTTTCAACGATTCGATTGTTTCGACCATTGCCTCTCTTAACGTACGCTCTTGCTGATTGTCCGACTTGTCCGATATAGTGAAATCTGAAGTATTTGATTTGCTCGCGATAGACCATTTTTTCTTATCGAGAAGAACAGCAGAGTCAGGCGGGATGCTATTGAGTTTGCTATGCCATGAAAGGCAGGGGCCGAGTGAACCGGTGGATAACATCCATGGAATCACCCTTTCATCGAATTCAAAACTGCCTAGTAACATCGTGATCGCTCTCTGCGAGGTCGAAGATATGAATATCTCTTGGTCCAGGTAGTACCAGATCGTTCTCGAACCTGCTGGATCGGTTAGGATTTCAAGAGATTCTCCTCCGTTACGGAAGAGGGCAAATGAGCCATCAGGGAATGCGCTAGAAGGTTTCCACCAATCGCTATATTCTCCGAAAAGTTTTCCAAGAAGTAAGCTATTACCTTTTTGCAGGATCGAATCAGTTGGGTTCGTTACACCATATGCAATATCTTCGCGAACTAGGATTTTTGACGGATGAGAGATGATGTTGTCCGGAGTCAATCGATGGCAGATCGTTTCCAGTCGATTCGCAATGGAGATAGAATTAGGGTAACGGTAGCAGACGTAAATTACCTTAGACATCCAGATATTCCCAAAAAATTGCCCGGGTTGTTGCTACATCGGTTCACCGCAATTCCTCTAATATTTACAGAGGCTTACGTAGAGATGTATTGGATTTCCTTATGCCTTCCGGATTCATCTGATTCCAATTCTATGATCATAATCTTTAATCTCTCTCAAAACTTTCTTATTTCTAACTGAAACAAATGATGCTTTACGAAAGGAACCCTTTGCTCCCGGTACAGTTCTACAAATTATAAAGCAGGGACGGTTGCCAAATGGAAACCCAGCTTGTTCATAACAGTTGAGTGATCGCCCCTAAAATCACGGCTGTATTCAATATGAAACTATAAAAAATTCGCGATTTATTTCGTAGCCTCGCAATCTTTCAGAAACCTAAATACTGCAGGCAATAACAGATTAGCCTGGATAAATCTTCAGTAAGGTGTCAGCAATTTCCGATGGCGTTTCTGCGACAGCAATGCCGGCATTCTGGAGGGCCTCGACTTTAGCCTGGGCAGTGCCGCTGCCGCCCGAGACGATTGCGCCGGCGTGGCCCATGCGTCGGCCTGGAGGGGCCGTCATTCCAGCGATAAAAGCTGCGACTGGCTTATCTACATTTTCCCCGATGAAGGCAGCGGCATCTTCTTCGGCATTCCCACCGATTTCACCTATCATAATGATTGCTTCGGTATCGGGATCTTCGTTGAAAAGGCGGAGGGCGTCGGTATGGGTGGTGCCAATGATAGGATCACCACCGATGCCTATGCAGGTACTTTGTCCGTGTCCGCGACTGGTAAGTTGCCAGACTGCTTCGTAGGTCAGAGTTCCAGAACGGGAGACCACTCCTATTTTACCGGGGTGGTGGATGTAACCGGGCATGATACCCATCTTACACTCTCCAGGAGTGATGATACCGGGGCAGTTAGGCCCGATTAGGCGAGTACTGCTTCGAGACAACTTTGATTTTATTATCATCATGTCTCGCACTGGTATTCCTTCGGTTATGCAGACCACAAGATCGATGCTTGCATCAATCGCTTCAAGAATGGAGTCGCTTGCGAATGGGGGGGGTACAAAGATCAGCGATGTGTTAGCGCCTTCCTGGAGAACTGCATCATGAACAGAATCGAATATGGGTATGGAATTGTCAAATTTCTGCCCCGCCTTTCCTGGGGTGACACCGGCTACGATTGTTGAGGCATATTCGATACACTGACGGGAGTGGAAGGCCCCGGTCTTCCCAGTGATGCCTTGGACAACCGCGCGCGTTTCTTTGCTGACCAGAATACTCATATTTAGGGCTTAGGATCCAGGGTGATTGCCTGACAATCAAAATCAGAGGGATCTCTAAAAGTTCTAGGTAGGTTCTTCTCTGTCATTTCTTTCCCTGTGCCCTTACTAGTCCGCATCCAATCTCTGTTATGGGCAAAGGGCTTAGACCGCAACTAATTTGACGATCTTGCGTGTGGCCGAACTGAGGCTATCAGCTGGAACGATTTGCAGGCTACTTTTTTCAAGAAGAGCTTTCCCTTGTTTCACGTTGGTTCCCTCGAGTCGGACGACAAGAGGAACAGAAATTTTAACAGACTTAGCTGCGGCGATGATACCTTGCGCAATGACATCACATTTTATGATGCCGCCAAAAATATTGACGAGGATTCCTTTAACACTCTGATCTGAGAGGATGATCCGAAAAGCTTTTTCAACTTGTTTTTCATCAGCGCTCCCCCCGACGTCGAGAAAGTTTGCTGGGCTTCCCCCATAGTATTTTATAATGTCCATCGTAGCCATAGCAAGTCCGGCACCGTTCACCATGCATGCTATATTCCCGTCTAATGCGATATAGTTAAGGGAAAATTTAGAGGCTTCCACCTCTTTGGCATCCTCTTCATTAAGATCCCGCATTTCGAGAATCTCTGGATGCCGGTAAAGAGCGTTGTCATCGAAACTGATTTTGGCATCTAGTGCCTGTAGGCTTCCATTCGCATTAGCGATCAGAGGATTGATTTCCACTAGGGAAGCTTCTTTTTCGAAGAAGAGATTATACAGAGAATGGGTTATTCCGACCATTTGGTGGAAAGAGTCGCCATGGAAGCCAAGTCCTGCAGCTATTTGTCTTGCTTGGAATGCTTGGAGGCCAAGGGCTGGATCAACCATTACACGTATAATTTTCTCGGGGGTTTCCGCAGCTATTTTCTCAATCTCAACCCCACCTTCAGTCGATGCAATAATAACTGGTTGAGCTGTGTTTCGATCGAGAAGGACAGCAATGTAATATTCCTTTTTTATCTCAATGGCTTCGTTGAAGTAAATGGTACCAACGATTTTACCGGATGGACCGGTTTGATGTGTGACAAGCGTATTGCCGAGCATTCGTACGGCAACTTCTGCAGCTTCGTTCTTGGACGACGTAATGTGTACGCCGCCTTCGAATCCATCTTTAAACTTTCCTTTCCCTCGACCGCCAGCGTGAATCTGGGCCTTGACCACTACTGGAACGGTGGGAAATTTGCGCAGAGTCTCTTCAATTTTTTCCTGATGGTGAATTGCAATACCTTTTGGTATCGGTACACCGAAATCTTCGAGGAGGCCTTTAGCCTGATATTCGTGAATATTCATTCAACAGTTTGAAATAAAATTGTATTTATCGGGCCTGGATCACTTTTCTCTGGATTTCAGTGATGCGGCTGATTCCAGTGCCCGCAAGTTCGATCAGTGAATCGAGTTCCTTCTGGGAAAAAGTCGCCTCCTCTCCCGCTCCTTGGAGTTCCACGAATTTCCCGTTCCCTGTCATGACCACGTTAAAGTCAACTGATGCTCTTTTGTCCTCGGCGTAGTTTAGGTCAAGAAGTGCACTTCCTTCAACCAGCCCGACGCTGACTCCCGAAACGGAGTCTAGGAAGGGATCTTCTTTTATATTCCCATCCTCTAACAGTTTCTTAGTCGCCAATTTGGCAGCGACATAAGCTCCGCTTATTGCTGCCGTGCGAGTGCCTCCATCAGCCTGGAGTACATCGCAGTCCAACCAAAGGGTATATCCGGATAGGCTCTTAAGATTTGCTACGGCCCGAATCGACCTTCCGATCAATCGTTGGATCTCAATCGACCGCCCGTCGATTTTACCTCGAGTACTATCACGGGTTTTTCGACTCAAAGTGCTGTAAGGAAGCATTGAGTATTCTGCTGTGATCCAACCTCCTCTAACATTCTGATTCATCATCCATTTTGGGAGAGCCTGTTCCATGGTTGCAGCACAGATCAGTTGCGTTTTTCCAAAAGAGATGAGGACGGAAGCAGTTGCATTGGGAGCGATCCCAGGAGCAATCGTAACCTGTCGCAATTGATCGTATCGTCGCTGATCGGACCTGGAATAAGTGATGGCGGTCATGGGATGTGATTACGAATTGCGGTTGGTGCAGTGTTCGGGTTGATGGAAGGGAGCTATTATCTTAAGTTTAAAAGCGATCTCCGTCCAATTCCTAAAGAAGTACTTTCCCAAGCTCTCTATAGGGTAATCAGGAAGACATAGCATCGCAATTTTGTGGAGGAGTTTCTATTTTATAATTGTTGGGCTTTGAAATTGACTATGACAAGATTTACGATCGAGTTAACGTCTAAGAAACGACAATTTTAGTAGATAATTCCGCAGGGGGATCGATCCACTTTTGCTCCTTTTTAATGAGATTAATAAGTCTTTCTACGGCGTCTTCTGCAGGGATGTGGTATTCGACACATTTCTTACCCACGTAAAGGTTGATTTTGCCTGGGGCGCCTCCGACGTAACCGAAGTCCGCATCCGCCATTTCTCCTGGACCGTTTACAATGCAACCCATGACTGCGATCGTAACTCCCTTGAGATGGTCCGTCATTGACCTCACTTTTTGAGTTGTCGATTGAAGATCGAACAGCGTGCGACCGCAGCTAGGACAAGCAACGTATTCCGTTTTTGAGATTCTCGCCCGGGCTCCCTGAAGGATATTATAAGCTAATGAGGTTGCCCTGGGCAGATCGGGTTCAAGTTCAACACTAATAATATCTCCGATGCCGTCACAGAGAAGAGCGCCGGTTAGGATAGCCGCCTCGAGCAGCCGATCGCCAAAATAGCCTCGACAGTCGATACTGTTTTCTTGGGTGTTGCGAATCCATATGGGAGCTTCGATTCCAAGTTTAAGGAGATGACTAGCCAAAGCGCGATAGTTGCCAATCGGATGCGTGTTTGGACTTGGAATGGAAACGGTGAAGATAAAATTCGAGGTACCTGATTTGGCAAAAAACGGAGCGAAAGCAGGCAAATCATCAGGCTCAATGTCCAGTGCGAGGCGCAGGTTATTCTGTTCGCAGAAATCTGCGTAATCGGCAAACCGTTTTTTCTCGATGGAAGAAAACCTCGAGCTAATTATGAAGCCATCACATTTGGGCCAATCTACTGCGTTAAGTTCCACTCCGGAAATTTGACTGTCGATGGAGAGAACCAGAAATGGAACCTTTTTATTAAGGGATTCCGATAAATCCAAAACATCTGCCAGATCTTCGGCAGAGGCAATATCTACAAGTAAACCTTCAATCCTCGCTTCCTTTAGTTCCGTGTGGGTACGTTCTACGTCTTCCAGGATTTCCCTAAACCTCGAAGGCGGTTTTCTTGCTGCTACAATCACGCTAGGAGGTTTATTGGCTCCTACGGAGATTCCCGAGTTGAGCTCGATTGCCCTAGCCTTTCTCCGGGTATAAGAAAACGGATCCACTGGATCTTCGGTCTGTCCTGATAAGGTTGTTTTGCGGTTCGATTCCCAAAGTCTCCAAGCTTTTTCAGCGAGATCTTTAGCGACTGGTATCTCGTTCACAGGATCTTCGGTAAGCGAGACCCTAATAGTGTCGCCTAGCCCATCAAAAAGCAGGCCTCCGATTCCGATCGCACTCTTAATGCGAGCATCATCCCCATCTCCGGCTTCTGTAACCCCTAGATGGAGAGGATAATTCATGCCCTCGGCTGACATTTTAGATACTACCAATCGATAGGCTTCAATCATCACCTTTGGATTGCTGGACTTCATCGACAAGATGATATTTTTGAAGCTGTGAGACTCAGCTATACGAATAAATTCAAGGGCTGACTCGACCATTCCTAGAGGTGTATCGCCGTACCGATTCATGATCCGATCGGAAAGTGAACCGTGATTAGTTCCTATTCGCATCGATCGGCCCAGGTCCCTACATTTTAAGACAATCGGCGAGAAGTCTTCGTAGAGACGTCCTAGTTCATTATCGTATTGTTTATCTGAGTACTCTCGAAGGACAAATTTCTTCTGGTCCGAGTAGTTTCCGGGATTAATTCGTACCTTTTCGACGTGTTCCGCGGCTTCCATGGCGGCGGATGGAATAAAATGGATGTCGGCAACAAGGGGAACATTCACCCTAGCGAGATGCAGCTGACGTCGAATTTCCTTCAAGGATTTAGCAGCTGTGATGTTCTGTGCTGTAATTCGCACGATCTCACAGCCAGCTTCAACTAAAGCGATAGTCTGCTTCACAGTAGCGAAAACATCCTGGGTCGGGGTTGTCGTCATCGACTGGATTCGTATGGGATTATCGCCCCCTATGGAGACGTCTCCGACTGAGACTTCCCTAGAAGTCCTACGCCGGGCGATATACCGTGATGCACAATAAGGGGATAAAACTTCTTTCCTACTGGTCATCGAATGGGCTGGAACTTGAGAATACGGGTTTAATGTGGAGTGAATTCTGTAACTCAAACTGGCGTTCTGCCTTATTATCTCCCTGCCATCTCCTGATGTCGAAGAAACTGACATAGATAATAAGAGAAAAGAGCAGGAGCATGAAAATCCCTTGAGTTCTGACAATGACACCTGGAGGGAGTGGTTTA
The DNA here is from genome assembly GCA_003226295.1 of Candidatus Moanabacter tarae. NCBI lineage: Bacteria > Pseudomonadati > Verrucomicrobiota > Opitutia > Puniceicoccales > Candidatus Moanibacter > Candidatus Moanibacter tarae. The sequence goes on from CP029803.1 coordinate 2,597,124, forward strand.
CCCCGGATTTTAGCCAGGGTGGCAAAGGCGATATGCCCCCCGTCCAGGACGGGGATAGGGAGGAGATTAAGGATGGCAAGATTGATGTTTAGAAGGCAGACAAACCAGAGGACGAGCCGGATATCTATCTTCGAAAGCTGATCGATAGCCCTAATAATACCCGGAGGCCCACTCAGATTGCGGAATCCAATATCTGACTTCGTGCTGACAAGACTGCCTAGGACTTGGAAAGTTGTTTGGATGATCTCAGTAAACTGTTCAATGGGATTGAGATATATGGTCATCTGCCGGCCACCTAGTTGGGCGCCAATCATGGGTCTTTTCTGAGGAGAAATTAGCGATGCAGATGCGGTGCCAAGGATCGCAAAATGTTTGGTTTCACTTTCCCTTTCAATTATCAGGCTCAAGGTCCCCTCAGGGCTCTCGTTGACTAACTCGACCCAGGATTCAAGAGAAGTGTAAGAACTCCTACTCACGGATTGAATTCGATCGCCGCTGAATATGCCGGAGAAGACAAGACCGGTTGGGTCATCAAGGTGGTGAACCGTAAGGACGGAGGGAGACGAAGGATTAGCAGGATCTGCTGGCCTTTCATCCGATCGGTAAATTGGCTGTAGGGTGAGGGTGGCTTCACGCTTTATATCTTTAACAGTCAGTTTTCCTAGTGGCTTGGTGAAGGCGACGGCCTCTGGTTCAATCGCAGTATCGAATATATCTCCATTTCGGTCGATTGTGAGGACAACACTGCGATCGCCTGTTTCGATCAGATATTCGATAAAACTTCTAAGCGAAAACATTTTGATGCCGTCAATGGCTAACACCTGGTCATCGATCTTGAGACCTGAGCGGGAAGCCGGTGAATCATCTTCGATTCGTTTTACGATCAAGGAATGGGCTGGACGAATATCTATTAGTCGGAGGCGTTCACCAGAGGCAGGATTGATTTCTACCAACTGTGGGAACACATCAAGTTTAAAAATTTTTCCATCTCTTTCTATTGTAAAGACTGCCTTAGGACTTCCCGTATCGTCGCGTCCTGAGCCGGTGATTAGCGTATGGATTAACTCAGAGAAATTCGAAACCTCTTGGTCATCGATAGCAAGGACCCTATCGCCTGGCCTTAAACCAGCGGCAAAAGCCGGGCCTTCAACCTCGGTGTTTTCATCTAGAGTCAGCGTTTTGCCAACATGGCCAATTACTGTAGTCTGTGCTTCTTCACTGGATGGTTGACCGACTCCCCAGAGGATGGAAGAGATGACGAAGGCAAAGATAATGTTGAATACGGCACCCATAACTGAGACGATCAGTTTGTCTGTAAAGGAAATCGGCGGAAGTTCCTCCGCCGATTGGGCGTGTCTCCCTTCAACTGCTCCGAGTTCAGCTAATTGGGGAAGGGCTACGTAGCCGCCAATTGGGAGGAGAGATATACAATACTCGATTCCACCGCGGTTCCAGGATATTACTTTGGGACCGAAACCGATAGAGAATCTTTCAATTTTGAGCCCTCGTCTTTTCGCCGCAAGGAAATGACCAAGCTCGTGGACAAATATAGATCCACCGAAGAGCAGGATTATGAGAAAAAGTGACCATGTGTTCGCAAATAGTGGCTGTATCACTGCGGGATTCATTTGGACGGAAGTTTCAGATTAGTCCGAGGAAAAACTTAGCACCAGTTCTCTTCCCAGGGATCGCGCGGCAGAATCAGCGGCGATCACATCATCGAGATTAGCAGGATCCAGGTTTCTTGTCTTTTGTAGCGACTCTTCGATGATCTCAGCAATCTCGAGATATTTAATGGAGCCGCGCAAAAAAGCAGATACAGCAACTTCGTTTACAGCATTGAACACAGTCGGAGCTATGCCTTCAGCTTCCATCGCTTCACGCGCTAAACGTAGACAAGGAAATCTGCCGTAATCTGGGGGATGAAATTCGAGCCCCCAAGTTTGGGAAAAGTCGAGAGATTCATCAACTCCCGGCGCCCTATGGGGGTAAAGTAAAGCATTTTGAATTGCAAATGTCATGGAGGGGGGGGAAAGCTGTGCAATAATGGAACCATCGACAAATTCTACTAATGAATGGACGATACTTTGGGGGTGAATGACAACCTCAATTCTCTTTGCCGCATCGCCGAAGAGCCATTTTGCCTCTATAAGTTCCAACCCTTTGTTAGCCATGGTCGAAGAGTCGACAGTGATTTTAGTACCCATTGACCAATTTGGGTGCTTTGTTGCGTCTGCCGGCCGAATTGACTTCATTTGATCGCGGGTAAAGTTGCGGAAAGGACCACCGGAGGCGGTAAGGATTATCCTGGCTACTTCACTGGACTTTCTCCCATCAAGGCACTGAAAGATGGCATTGTGTTCGCTGTCAATTGGAAGAATTTGGGTATTGAATTTCTGGGTTGCTGCGGTGACGAATTTACCCGCCATCACCATCACCTCCTTGCTTGCCAGAGCGATTTCTTTCCCAGCAGAGATCGCGGCGAGGCTCGGTTCTAGACCCATAGTCCCGACTATAGCTACGACTACCGTATCGACATCAGGATGAGTTGCGACTTCGTTCAAGCCTTCTATGCCGCTTCCCAGTGCGACTGAGTTCCCGAATAGTTTTTCTCTTTTAGCTTGGCGGCAAGCAAGGGGATCAAAAATCGCGGCGACTGAGACGTTGAATTCTTTGGCAATTTCAGCGAGACGCAAAGATCGAGAATTGCCTGCTATGCCCACTAGGCGAAGACGGTCTGGATTTGCGCGAACAACTCGAAGTGTACTAGCTCCGATTGATCCAGTTGCACCGAGTAGGGCGATGTTCTTAGGGCGCATGATAATGAGTAACTAAAGTATCTTATACATTAATTGCAGAAGAAGAGAATAGGTACCACATTGTAGAGAGCGGGAAAACGCAACCGATTACTGGACCTCATCGAATCGTAACGGCCAGAGCAATCTTTTGATTCCCTGATCTAGGTTTTAGTAAGACACTCCATATCGAGATAAGATAAAGTTGAAACTTAAAGTTCCTTATTTCATGAGGTCTTATCTGAATGCTCAAAGCAAATAAGGATCGATTCTTAGCTGATCAAAAAGACTCGAATCAGAACATAGCCGCAGGGAGCACTGATAAGTAGGCTGTCAGCGAGATCGAGGGCACCGCCGATTCCAGGAATAATGGTCCCTGAATCTTTCTGGTGCGCCAAGCGTTTCAGGTACGATTGAACGAGATCTGACACAATCGCAGTTGCCGAGATTGGGAAAGCAAGTAGAACAGCAGATGCGGGCGAGAATAATTGAGGCAGGTGGTTCTTGAATGCGAGAACGTATGTGGCCCCAGCAAGCCCGGATACGACAACCCCCCCGATCGCGCCTTCCCAAGTCTTATTCGGGCTCGTCTTGGGCGCTATCTTCCTACTGCCAATAGCTTTACCGACGAGTAGACCTCCGACATCGGTAAATTTGGCAGTCAGAATAAGCCAGACAGCAAGAAGTAAACCTTCTTTTCTGTCAGTCGGTAGATTAAGGGTAAGAACGATAAAGCTTAGAGCGAAAGGAATGCAGAGAATTCCGAAGAGTGTTACGGCTACTCTTCTAGTAATTGACGAGCTGCTAAATTCGGCTAGCGCAGTGGAGGCCAGGCAGATGAGAGAAAGAATGATGAAATCTTGGAAGGTTCCGAAATAAGAAACGAGAATAAGAACCGTTCCAAGAGCTGCTCCTGGCTGGACGTATCCAGGCCTTCCGGACTTTTCGAGCAGGGTGTAGAATTCAGACTGTGCTAGGATAGAAAGAGAAACTACCAGAAGAAGTCCGGCAATGGGACCAAACAGGACAAGAACTACTATAATTGTGCTCCAAAGGACCAGGGTACTGAGAACTCTAGGTGTCACTTGTTAAGAAGAAGCTCGGGAAGAGAACTTTTCACCTGATCACCCGTCATTCCGAAACGGCGCTCTTTTTTCTTGTAGCTCTTAATGGCTTCCTCGAAGTCCTTAGGACTGAAGTCGGGCCAGAGTTTTTTGGAAAAAATCCATTCCGCATATGCTCCTTGGAGAAGAAGGAAATTACTCAGACGCGTCTCCCCAGAGGTTCTGATGATCAGGTCTGGATCTGGTATGTCCCAAGTATAAAGATAGCTAGAAAATCGTTTCCAATTAAGGTCTTTGGGTTGCTCTCTTCCTTCCCTGGCTGCATCGATATAAGCTTTCACTGCATCAATAATCTCCGAGCGTGAGCCATAGTTTACGGCGAGGACAAATGTCCCCTTAGAGAAGTCTGATGTCTCTTGTACGGTGTCGCGGAGATTTTTCTGAATATTGGCGGGGAAATCTTCAATTCGTCCAATCACCTTCAGACGTATTTGATGTTGGCGTAACTCTTGGACATGTCTTTTAAGGAAGTTTTCCAGCAAATTCAGGAGAAGCCCCACCTCTTTTTGTGGCCGAGCCCAATTCTCGGCTGAAAAGGCAAAAGCTGTTAGGTAGTGGATTCCGAGGGATTGAGCGCATCGCAGTATACGACGGAGATTTTCAACACCATTTCGGTGTCCTTCATTGCGGGGCAAACCCCTTTTTTGGGCCCACCTCCCATTCCCATCCATGATGATTCCCACGTGATTGGGTTTGTTCTCCATGACCGATTCGACCCCCTTCTTCAAAAATAAGTTTTCCTGGAGAGAGTAAAGGACTTTTCGTAAAAAGAGCAAAAGGAAAGCGTTGGATCTTATTTAGGTTGGGCAATGTGGTGCTGTACTCTAAGAGGAATAGTGAGGAGAGGGGGGGCCGATTGAGTTGAGAGTATGTACAATGCGAAAGGGTTCAAACCGAGAACGATTGTAATTTGCCTAATAGTTCGTCAACATACTACTTACCCTTGAAGCGATATAGAGTTTAAGAAAAAACTGGATGCTTTTGAAGTTCGGGATGGTAGCCAATATCTTCAGATTCATAAGAGGGTTCAAGGGATGGGGATATTTCAGCCTAAAAGGTTTTTTGGATGTGGCAATTGTAGTCTTCATGATCCAGACTTAAGCAGTCAGGTTTCGAATCACTAGGCTTGCCGAAGTTGGGTTATCGTCGATATTGTTTCAGTAAAAGGAAGGGATGAGAGAATTAGGGCAAAGCAAAATACTAAATGTTGGAATTGATGTGGAATCAGTTCGGAAGGATTTTCCGATCTTGGATACCAACATTGATGGGAAGCCCCTAGTCTACTTAGACAACGCCGGCACGGCGCAAAAGCCGAAGGCGGTAATTCAGCGGGAAACCGAATTCTATACACACCAGAATGCGAATATTCATCGGGGAATTCATCGTCTCAGTGAAATTGCTTCGGATGAATATGAGCGAGCCCGGAGAAGGATCGCTAGATTTTTTAATGCGGCTCGGGCAGAGGAGATCGTCTTCGTCCGAGGGACTACGGAGGGTGTCAATCTCGTAGCGAATTCCTTTGGGCGAAAGTATATTAAGGAAGGGGATCATGTAGTTGTTTCAATTCTTGAGCACCATTCGAATTTTATCCCTTGGCAGCTGATGGCAGAGGAACGAGGGGCGGTTTTTCAAGTAATCCCTATGGACGATAAAGGGGTTCTCGATCTTGAAGCATACGAGGCGATGCTTAGTGAACGTACAAAGATTGTAGCCTTGACTCATATCTCGAATGCGATCGGAACGGTAAATCCGGTCAAGGAGATGATTCAATTAGCGCACGCGAGAGGGATCCCAGTTTTGATCGATGGGGCGCAGTCAACGCCTCATATGAAGGTGGATGTTACCGATCTAGACTGCGATTTTTTCGTATTCTCCGGACACAAAGTCTTTGGCCCAACGGGGATCGGAGTTCTTTATGGGAAAGAAAGGTGGCTCGACGAGATGCCGCCTTATCAAGTAGGGGGCGGAACGATTCGAACGGTGACTGTCGAGAAAACGGAGTTTCTCGATCCACCCGCAAAATTCGAAGGTGGTACTCCAAACATTGGGGGGGCCATCGGATTAGCAACCGCATTCGACTACATTGAGGAACTGGGTATGGGGAGGATTATGAATTACGAAAATGAGCTGTATTGCTATGCAAGGGAGAAGCTAGGAGCGCTACCGGATCTAGTTCTGTGGGGTGATGGTTCCGAAATTGCGGCAGTCCTTTCATTTGGAATCGAAGGCGTCCACTCTCACGATATCAGTACTTTCTTGGATAGCGAAGGTGTTGCCATTCGTGCTGGACATCATTGCGCGAAGCCTCTCATGGGCCGTTTGGGAATACCTGGAACGGCGCGTGCCTCTTTTTGTTTCTACAATACCAAGGAGGAGATTGACCATCTTGTTGATGGCATCCTCAAAATATCTAAATTTTTCAGCTGATGGACGAACTATTCGAACTTTACCAAGAGATTATTCTCGATCATAATAAAAGACCGAGGAATTTCCGTCCTATGGTGGAACACACGCATTCAGCAGATGGACAAAACCCTGTTTGTGGGGATGAGATCACTGTTTATGTGAGGATGAGTGGTGATGCGATCGAAGACATCTCTTTTCAGGGCGAGGGGTGTGCCATCTCAAAAGCTTCCGCCTCGCTTATGACAAGGCAAGTTAAAGGCATGTCTATCGAAGAGGCAACCGAAGAGTTTAGACGGGTTCAGGGGATGCTAACAGGATCTGAAGGCGTAGCTTTCAGCCTCGAAGAAGCAGGAGATATTGCTTCGCTTTCAGGGGTGCGCCGGTTCCCTGCACGAGTGAAGTGCGCAACTTTGGCATGGCACGCACTGAAGGCAGCGTTGGAGGGCACTGAAGCCATCTCGACCGAGTGACCCCGAGCTGTTTCTAGCAACTATGGTGATATTGTCTAGTGGGATCTGAGTAAGACTTCCCTTAATGTCTTCCAACCTTGGTCTAATAAAAATTCAACGGCTGCTAGGGTATAGATGATTCCCAAATCCCTATTTCCAGGATTGGTTTGGTTCTCCTTACGCGATTCCAATGGGAACCCTTTTACTGTATATAGCTGATTTAGGGTCGTCGGACGACCTTCTCAACACTTCAGTATTTAAAGACAAAGAACACTGGACTCAAGAGAAGCGAATCAAATATCACTCAGTTCGTTTTAATTTGTGTGAGGTTCGGAGAGGATGTCTAGCAATTGTATCCTAGTGCTTCTTGTGCGAACTCAACTGATCCGATTCGGGTGACAGGACCAGTCATTTGGACATCAAATTGGTTAGAAAAATCCAGTTCGAGTTGGCCGCCTGGCATGTGAACAATCAACCTATGGTCGACCGCGCCCATTTTAATGGCTACTGCTGCGGCGGCACAACTACTGCTCCCCGATGCGAGGGTATAACCGGCGCCTCTTTCCCAAATTTCAATGCGAATATTCTGTCGGTCCAGGATTTGGAGGAGTTGGACGTTGGTGCGATTAGGGAAAAGGGAATGATTTTCGAGTAATGGGCCAATTAGTTTAGCTTTTGTGGAAGAAATTTCATCGAGAGGCAGGACGCAATGAGGATTTCCAATGGATGCAGCGTAGAATCTATACGTTTCATTATTTAGTTCGATTATCTCGTCGAGGACTTCACGAGGCGGGCCGCTGACGGGAATTTTGTCACTTAGGAATGTAACTTTTCCCATATCTACCGTGATCGTACTCCCGCGCTCCTTCACAACACACTTTACGCAACCGCCCGAGGTCATCACATTAAACGGCTGAACCGAGACTTTCCCCTTGTCCCAAAGATGGCGAGCGAATATCCTCAGCCCGTTACCACTCTTTTCTGCCTCGCTCCCATCGGGATTGAAAATTTGCAGTCCGAATTCAGCTTCTTCAGATTGGAGGGGTCCGAAAAGGATTCCGTCAGAACCAATTCCGAAGTTGCGATGACAAATCCGCTCAATTGTTACCTTAGAGGGGGGGTGTTTCTGAAGGGTAGCGTCCAGGACTAGGTAATCGTTCCCCAGGGCGTGGTACTTTTCAAATTTCATAATGTGAAATCGATCTGCCGTTTAAACCGATCTACTTTCTTTACGTACAGATTTACAGATTGGCCGATTCGATAAGATTTTCCGCTTTTACGTCCGACGAGAGCCGACTCTTTTTCGCTTAGGAAATAAAAATCTTGAGGTAGATCTGAAGCCTGAACGAATCCATAAGCCATCGAATCCTTAAGTTCCACGAAGAATCCATGATTTCTCACATCGGTGATCAGAGCTTCGTAGGATTGATCACCCCGGGTTTTCATTCCAAGTTCGAAATATTCAAGTAGTTTTACCTTAACGGATTCTCTCTCTGCTTCCTTGCTATTTTGTTGGGTCGACGTGAGATGGCTTGAGATAGAGGAAAGGACTGAGGTCTGGTAATGCTTTATTTTTCGAACAGCTGCAGTGTCAGCGTTTTCAGAATAGAGATATCGGTCTAAAACTCGATGCGTGATTAGATCGGAGTAACGCCGAATAGGGGAGGTGAAATGGGTATAATAGGTTTTGTTTAAGCCATAGTGACCGTCCCGGCGATTACGATACGATGCAGGCTTCATGCTGCGCAGAACCTCGATACGGAGAAGGGAATTGAGGGGGTGTGTTTTGATTAGTCGGAGTAGTTTCACCATTTCCTTGCGATGGGTAAGGTCTCCAACCCTAATCGCGAAGTCCAAAAGATATTCACGAAGTTCCCCGAGCCGGTCCCTTTCCGGCTGGTCGTGGACTCGGTAAATAAGCGGGATCTTAGAAACTCCAATTTGTTTAGCTATGCTTTCGTTCGCTGCTAGCATGAACTCCTCTATGAGCTGATGGCTCTCATCATTTTGGATTTTCTCAATCCGTTCGGTAAAGCCTTTCTTGTCGACTATTAGTTTCACTTCAGTGGAATCGAGTTCAAGACTTCCCTTGTTGGTTCGCTGTCTGCGCAAGCATCCTGCTATTGCCCAAAGTGATTGGAGGTTTTTTTGGAGGCTGTTTATTTCATCTTTAGTCAAGACTGATAACGGGCGACCCGGCGAACCGGTTTGATGTGGGGGAGGGGTCGGAATCCGCATTAGCTGATCGTGGTCGACATTTTTCAGAAGCGCAAGGGTCTGTTTGTAAGTAAGACGCTTGCGACTTCGAATCACAGTGTTAGCGAAGGAAGAGGCTTTAAATTGCCCTTTTGAAGAAAAAGTGAGGAAGACGGTTTTTGTCAGACGATCTTCCCCCTCTACTAAACTGCAAATCCCGTTGGAGAGAGACTGAGGGAGCATTGGAATCACAGAACCTACAAGATAGGTGGAGTTTCCCCGTTTTTGTGCCTCTCTATCAAGTGCAGAACCGGGTCTTACATAGGCGCTCACATCCGCGATGTGGACACCAACCATAATATCGCCTGAACCTAATGTCTGAATCGAAAGCGCGTCATCAAAATCCTTAGCATCATCAGGATCGACGGTAAAAGTGTAAAGTTCACGGAGATCGAGACGGTTCTTAAGGTCTCTCTTTCGGATGGCTAATGGGATTTTCTCACACTCAGAGATAACGGGATCAGGGAATTCAGGCGCCAAATGATAGTTATTCAGCAGGGCTTCAAATTCTGCTGAAGGGCTGTGGGTTTTGCCGAGAACGCGAACTATCTCACCTTCTGGAGAAAGGTGACGATCTTTCCACTCCTTGAGTTCGACGATGACTTTATGATTAACTTTTGGTTTAGGGGACAGGGCGGATCCCTTGGGGTTAGGTACGAGGAGATCAAAATTAAGTCTGGGATCATCAGGAATTACGTAGAAATAGTGATGGCTTCGTTTTAGAGTACCGGAGACAGTTTTTCTGCCCCTTTCAATAATCCGAATGACTCTGGCTTGGTCCGGTTCTGGGACCGTAACCCCTTTGTCCTTTCGTCTTACTTGGTAGCTAAACGATCTTTTTGTTCGACTATCGATTTGGGCGAATACCCTATCCTTATGCATTGCAACGCCAGTGTCTCTTGCCCGCACACTGAAGACTTTCGTTCTCGAGTTCTCCGATTCTGAATCAGGAATAATCGTTGCAGATCCATTTTGTCTGAAATTAATGATCCCGGAAATCAGATTGGCGTCCTTTGGCAGACAGTAACGTCTTTCCCCAATTCGGGCAATTTGGCCAGAGGCCACAAGCCGGTTTAAACTTCTCTGCAAAGTGCGAAACTGGTGTTTCCCCGAACCTATATTTTCCCCAATTTCTCGGGCATTCATAGGGACATAGTTTCGGTCACCTAGGAGATTAAAAATGACGTTTTCGTTAAACATGATCTATGAAATTTGTAATCCTCGTGACCCACTGCTTGGGTCGGCTAGTCGGTATCCGAGATCGGAAAATTGAATTCACTTATTTTCGGGGAGAGTTTCTACGAGGTTTCGCAGGTAGCTGACGACGCTGGGAATTGCTTCTACCAGATCGTCACGGCAGTTTTCGTAGGCGTTCAAACTTTTGCCGTACGGATCTGCAATTTCCATTTGTCTTACAGAGGGTAATTTCTCCCGAAATAGGATGATTGGAATATCGAGTTCTCCGAAAATCTGATTGAGGAGATATCGGTGCATTTCCGTCATACAAAGTAAAACAATCGATGCGTCGACCAACTCTCTAGTTATTTTCCGGCTCCTATGATTACCCAAATCCAGACCAACCTTCTGAAGAGCTTGAATAGAGTTCACTGATGCTGCATTGCCATCACCGGCCGAAATCCCTGTAGATATGACTTGGAGGGATGATAAGGGGCTCTTTTCTTTTGCCAAGGCGTGACCAAGAAGTTTTTCAGCCATTGGGCTACGACACACATTGCCCGTGCATACGCAGCTGACGAAGTTGGCTAGAATTGGCATTCTCTGGTGTTTCTGAATCGAATCTTAGTCGATCTGGTTTTGACCCCCGTCTCTAATATCGACGGCATTGTCGCTGCCTACTATCATTTAAAGATGATTAATAGTTTGTGATGCGAGAGTTAAAGTTCTACAATCGAAAGTCCAGGAATCTGGCACTCCCAATCGAACTTGTAAAGTAACAATAATGCTGATCGCTTGCTGTGGGGTCGGGTCAGGAAAGTGTATCATTACTGGCGAAAGCAGTAGACATTCGGGGCCATTTAAATTTCGCTATTAGAGCAATTGGATTTTCATCGATGCTTTTTATTCTTTGGATGTTAATAGTCAGATAAGTCCTTCAATTAATTGAAAAAATCAGTTGCAGTATGAAATATTGACTCGTTCGACACGATGTCACATTGAATTTTCAAATGTTGAAATTTTGGTCTGTGAGACCCAAAAATTCCTAGTATGAGATTCTATTTCATTGGGATCTGTGGTGTTGCAATGGGCAATGCCGCGGTTTTGTTGAGTCGACTGGGACATACGGTTTCTGGGGTTGACGCTGGAACCTATCCGCCAATGTCGGAATTGCTGAGGGAAGCTGGGATAAAGACTTTCGAAGGTTACGAAGAAGGAAGATTGAAAGAAGAAAATCCCGATTGGGTGGTGATTGGAAACACAATATCGCGAGGAAATTCTGAAGTTGAGTGGCTCCTTGAATCTAGAAGATTTCCTATTTTGTCCTTGCCGGAACTGCTCCAAAAGTTCGTTCTCCGAGCGCGTTTCAATATTGTGGTTGCGGGAACGCATGGTAAAACGACAACAACTGCCCTGACTACGTTTATTCTACGAGAAAACGGAACGAGGGCTGGCTACTTTGTAGGCGGAGTCCCATACGATCTTCCATTTGGAGCTGATTTCGGCGAAGGGAATGCACCTTTTGTAATTGAGGGTGATGAGTACGATTCAGCTTTCTTCGATAAAAGAAGTAAGTTTGTTCACTACGAGCCTAGTATCGTGGTAATTAACAACTTGGAGTTCGATCACTGTGACATATTTGGGAACTTGAGTGATGTGCAGAAAAGTTTTTCCCACCTTTTACGTTTGGTCCCACGTTCCGGCTATGTACTCCTTAATGGCGACGATCCGAATGTTCAGGCTCTTTTGCCTATTGACTGGACCCGAATTTTGACCGTTGGGGTGGGGAAAGAATGTGATCTGAGGATAACTAATTTTGAGGAAAAGGGTAGGAAATCAGAATTCAGGCTAAGTTGGAGAGGAAAAGAATGGCAATCGCTGAGCATGTCCCAAGGCGGTCTCTTTAATGCGCGGAATACTGCTATGGCCGCGCTTGCGGCAGGACTTGCACTCTATCCAAATGATCCGATGCGTATCAGCCTGAGTTCGGTTGCGTACTTTTCCGGAGTAAAACGACGCCAAGAGGTTCTTTTTACGGATGAGACAGTAACCGTTATCGAAGATTTCGGTCATCATCCGACAGCCATTGGTCAGACCCTTGATTATCTAAAATCGAGATATCAGGATAAGCATCTTGTTGCATGCTTCGAACCTCGAAGCAATACATCTAAAAGAAACATCTTTCAGGACGAGTTTGCTGATGCTTTTTCTAATGCAGATCGGGTTTTGATCGGCCCTTTGCACCGTGCATCTCTAATTCCCGAGAGAGAGCGTCTAGACACTCTACATCTTGCGAAAATTTTGGAGAAAAGAGGTGTCTCTGCAGTCGCATTTGAGGGAAACCCAGCTTTGCTGGAGACACTGTTGGCATATTTGCAATCCGAGGTGAAACAGAGCTATGTAGTATGTTTTTTCACAAACGGATCTTTTGATGGAATCGTTAAGGAGTTGGTTTCGAGACTTACATCAGGAGACTCGCTATTTCTTAGACGTCCAGGCTAGGTATCGCCGTAAGTCTGGTCTCTTTAGAAGTGCCAGCAAAGACCATTTTTCGGTTAATCCAAAAAATTCCCTAGGTGTGAATCATGGGGTTAAGGACAATACTAAGCGCTCTTAAGATTGTACTCAGCCTTGTAAATTTATTATATTCATACTTCCTTTTAATACTGCTAATCTCTATTGGAATAAAGAGGCCCGATTTAAAGTCTCCTTTGCGGGTAGTGTCGTCTCGATTACTGAGAGGGTAGGTGTTTAAAGGATTCTGAGATAGTTCATGTCGTTTTGCTTCAAGGCTCAAGTATGGGGTATCTTAATACCAGTAATTCATTCTCTACACTTTGGTAAATACCGGAGAGTTCTAATATGCATATTTTTGAAGAAGCAATTGAGAGGTTTTTGGTCTATCTAGATTTAGAAAAAGGAGCATCTCTTAATACAATCGAATCTTATGGGTCTGATCTAAGACAGTGCGTACACTACCTGCAGAAGCAGGGATGTTATAGTTGGGCATCGATCGAGACAGAAACACTTGCCTCTTGGATAGGATGGATGACTTCCCAGGGATATGCAGTTTCAAGCGTTGCAAGAAAGCTAACATCGGTCAGGATGCTCGCTCGGTACCTGGTTAGAGAAGGAGAGCTAAAGAATGACTTCACGGAGCTAGCAGAGGGGCCGCGTGGGCATCGGAGACTTCCTGCCATCTTGACGACCGAAGAAGTTAAAAGACTCCTAGAAGCGCCTTCCCAGCGAACCGCACAGGGAGTTCGTGACCGTGCCATTATGGAGCTTTGTTACAGTAGTGGGCTTCGGGTATCCGAGGCTTCATCTCTTTACCTGCAGGATTTTGATGGGGAGAGTGGGATGCTTAGAGTCGTTTCGGGGAAGGGAGGGAAAGAGCGAGTTTTACCGGTTGGACGTAAGGCGATTGATGCGATCGATGCTTATTTGATTTCTGGAAGACCAAAATTAGTAAAGGCCAATACTGGGAGTGCACTTTTCCTTAGTACGAGAGGACGGCCCATTTCCCGGAAAACCATTTGGCATTCAATTAGAGTTTATGCTACTAAGGCAGGTATCGAAAAACCAGTTAAGCCTCATGTCCTGAGGCATTCCTTCGCTTCTCACCTCCTTAGTGGGGGCGCAGACCTGCGTTCTATTCAAGAAATGTTAGGACATGTGGATGTTTCCACGACACAAATCTATACGGCGGTGGAGAAGCAGAGGTTGATCAAGCAACATGATCAATTCCATCCGCGAAATCAAAAATTACCAGGATAAGTTTTGATCAACCGGGTTAAATTTACTTTTTCTTCAGTCTTCTAGATTAAGAGTTTTGCATGTTGGTTTCCTGTTGTCATTTACCTAAATTATCTACCTTTTAGGTTAGTCAGGGAAACGGTACATTCTTCCAACTGATAGAAAACGAATGGAGGTAATATTTCTTGGAACGGGAACTTCCCAAGGGGTTCCAATGATAGCCCATGACAGTCCCGGTCTCGATTTAGAGAACCCGAAGAACTGGCGTACCCGGCCAAGCATTCATGTAATCATGGATGGTTTTCATATTCAGGTGGATGCTGGCCAGGAATTTCGGGTTCAGTGTTTAGCCAATGACATTAGGCAGGTCGATACGTTCATTTTGACCCATGGACATGCTGATCATATCTCGGGAATGGACGATTTGCGACGCTTCTGTACAATCCGAGGGAGCACCGCTCTTCCGGTCTATAGTACAGCGGTTGGTCTTCAGCGAGTTCGTGACGTATTTCCTTATGCTGACCGAGAAATCCCTGAACAAAGATATTATCCCGCTTTTCAACTCATGGAGATGCCCAGTCGGCTGGAGTTAGAGGGCGGTTCAGTTGAGTCGACGCTTCTTCCCCATGGGAAAATGCAGGTGCTGGGACTGATTTTTACTGAGAATTCTACGGGGAAGAAGGCCGTTTACTACACAGACTGTAAGGAAGTTGATGTAAAGCAGCGGAAACTGGCTCGAGGAGCCGATTTAGTTGTTCTTGACGCTCTCCAGCCGAAAAAGCACCGGACCCATATGTCGATTGGAGAAGCGGTTGAAACTGCTCTCGATATAGGTGCACCACAAACCTATCTTACTCACATGGCCTTTATGGTAGACCATGACACCTTCGACCGCACTTTGCCCAATGGAATATCCCTAGCTTATGACAGGCTAAGGGTAGAATTGTAGAGGGAAGTCCTCTTTCTGTGTTGGGTGAAAGCTAACGGTCATGAAATAGATGGCGATTCCCATTTTGCAAGGAAGGGAAATCGAGAAGCTCACCCTAGGATGCATCACTGGCGGCGGCGGGAGGTGGATTGGGAAAGCTGCTAGTCTTTTCTTCTATCCCTGGTTCCTCGAATACTCCTATAGCACGGTATTTTTGGTAGCGCCGAGCCTTCAGATTTTTTTTGGACAATTTCCTCAATTCAGCGAGCTGAGAGGAGAGGGCTATTTTCAGATTAGAAGCTGCTTTATGATGGTCCCGGTGTGCTCCCCCGAAAGGCTCCTCAATTACCATGTTGGCAATCCCGAACCGCATTAGATCCTTGGCGGTGAGTTGGAGAGCTTCTGCAGCCTTGGGTTTTTGGGCTCGATCTCTCCACAGGATGGCGGCACATCCTTCCGGTGAAATTACTGAGAAGTAAGCGTTTTCGAAAATCAAAATACTATCAGCTACGCCGATTCCTAATGCACCTCCAGAACCGCCTTCGCCTATGATTATCGTCACGATAGGGACGTTGAGAGCACTCATCATTCGCTGGTTAACTGCAATGGCCTCCGCTACGTGCCTCTCTTCTGAATCGATGCCTGGATATGCTCCTGGAGTGTCAATGAAAGTTATGATGGGCATGCTGAATTTCGCTGCTGTTTCCATCAACCGAAATGCCTTCCGATATCCTTCAGCTTTGGGCATCCCGAAATTTCTTTGAAGATTCTCCTTAGTGTTGCGCCCTTTTTGTTGGGCTACAATCATGATCGATTTCCCCTCAAAAAAGGCTGTCCCGCCGATAAGGGCCTGATCGTCGCCAAACCGACGGTCTCCGTGCAATTCCTGAAAATCTTCGAATAGGGCATCAATATAGTCGAGGGAGTAGGGACGATTAGGATGTCTCGCGATCTGGACCTGTTGCCAAGCGGTCAGATTATCATAGATCTCGCATTCGGTAGTTGCAATCTTGCTCTCGATCGCAGCGACTTCTTTTGCTAAATCCAGCTGGTTGATGCGAGAAGATTGACGCAGCTCTTCCAGTTTCTCTTCGAGCTCACGTATCGGCTTTTCGAAATCGAGCAGAAATTGTGATCTTTCTTGTTCCATTTTACTGATGCCTCACGGAAGGTTTATTTAATAAGGCCCTTGCCGAAAAATTTATTTATTGGTTGGTTGAGCAACAAAAGGCTAAGCTTAGAGAGGTCCCTATTCTATGAATCAGTTTCTTCAAGTTCCGTCTTCCAACCGAGCACCCGGGCTTCGGCACCGAATTTTTCAGCGGTAGCTTTATCCCCTTTTTCCATCCAGATTCGAGATAGACTAGTATTGATATGCACATCTTTTGGACGAAGTTCATATGCCTTTTCAGCCGATTCCAAGGCTCTTCCCAGATCTCTCACCGAGAAGTAAACTTCGGTGAGAGCGTGCCACGCTTCAAAGCAAATTGGATCCTTCTCAATTACCTGGTTGAGCTTTGTCAAGGCAGATGCATTATCTCCCAGGGTATAATCGAGAGTAGCTTCTTCTACCATGCTAATGCTGGCATTTTCTGACATTAGAATCGAAATAGAATTATTCTTTGATCCAACCTTGTTAGTTGAATTCGATACAATTCGCAACTCCAATAGATGCATCGGAACTTGACATAAAATATCCATTGGAGAGTTAATCCCACCCCTATGTCGACTGGACAGACAGATATTTTTTCCGCTGAACTCGAAGGGCAACTGCGAGAATCATTACGTCGTTGCTCTCCTGAGACGGTCGAAGGGGCGATTGCTTATCGAAGAGACGGTGATGCGAAAAGGGTACCTGCGGTAGTGCTTGGCATCATTGAACGATTTGTCGAACCGGAGTTTCGAAGCCGCCTTAAAGAGACTTGGGGTGAAGTAAGGATTGTCGATGATCTTGGGGTTGATTCCCTCCTCATGCTTGAAATCGTAATGCTAGTGGAAGAAACGCTCGATGTCTCAATCCAGAATGATGAACTACTCGAGCTTCGGACGTTGGACGATGTTAAGACGCTAATACAGTGCAAGATCGAAGGGGTTCCAATGCCTCAGAGACCTAGGCATATGGCAGTTGACCAGATTGCCGCTATAGTTCCCTACAAGCATCCATTTTTATTTTTACAGGAGGCTGTGATTCGTGAGGCAGCGGCGGAGGGACGCTATGAAATTAAGGGAGATGAGAGATTTTTAGAAGGGCACTTCAGGGATAATCCGGTATTTCCTGCTTCGCTGATGATTGAGGCTCTTGGACAATTAGCGGTTCTCTTCCTTGTTTCCTCTGAAATTACGGAAGAGAAGGGCCCGGTAAATTCAAATAGTATCTTGTTTGTTTCTTGTAATGGGGTTAGGTGTCACAGGGTATGCCGTCCCGGTGATGTGTTGGTCATGGATGTTAAGTTGCTTCGAGTAAGACGCCCTTTGGCTGTATTTAAGGGGGCGATCTCCGTGGAAGGGGAAAAAGTTGCCATCATCGAAGATCTATCTTTGTCTTTCTCCTCCGAGGAGTAACTTGGTTCTTCAGGAGTTTTGTTCCGAAGAAGGATTGGTTTTGCTCATTCCAATGATCGAATCTTAGATACAGGGTCCATCTTTATAAACGAGGGAAGTACTGGAGATGCCGAGAGTAGTCGTTACGGGGATAGGGTTTATTACCAGTATTGGAAACGACAAGATTGCAGTCTCACGGAATCTCAAAGAGCTCCGTCACGGGATTGGGCTTTATCCACCCTTCCAGACCGAGAACAGTCCTGTCAAAGTTGCCGGTATCGTGAAAGAATTTGATACGGATTCCGATGATCCTGGGGAGTGGGAATTCCCTGGTAAGGAGAAAATCAAGTCTGAGACTTTACGTAGTTTGGCGCCCCATGGACTATTCTCCCACTGTGCGGTTGATCAAGCGATAGAGAACGCGGGGCTTTCCAAGGATGAGGTTTCTCATGAGAGGTCTGGTCTTTTTTCTGCATCGCCCGGATCGATGTCCAACATTCACCGGAATATAGCCCGGCTGCATAGCCGCGGAGCAATGCGATGTTCTCCGATGGGTATCATATCTTCGGTTGCGGGGACAGTGAATTTCAATCTGGTCGCTTCTCTTGGAATCAAGGGTGCTTCATTAGGTTTTACCTCTGCCTGCTCATCATCCGGACACGCGTTGGGCTATGGATTTGACGAGATTGTGCAAGGGCGACAGGATCGGATAATCGTAGTTGGAGCGGAAGATGGAAACTTAGAAAATATATTACCCTTTGCCGCAATGCGCTCGCTCTCAGTTTCTTCAGATCCCGATCGGGCTTCACGACCGTTTGACCGAAAGCGAGATGGATTCGTCGGAACGGGTGGTGCTGCTGCCATGATATTGGAGAGCGATGAAGTAGCCTGTGGAAGAGGAGCATCAATCTATGCTGAATTCTTAGGGTGGGGCCAGGCATCGGACGGGTACCATGTGGTGATGGCACACCCGGAAGGGGAAGGGCTCTCAATCGCAATGAAAAATGCGATTCGCAGTTCTAGAATCCCAAAGGAAAGTGTGGACTATGTAAACGCCCATGCCCCTTCGACATTAGCAGGTGATTTATCGGAGATGAAGGCATTACGCCGAGTTTTCCAAGGTGGGAAAGCCCGGCCTGCTATCAGTAGCACTAAAGCGTTGACCGGACATGGTTTATCTCTTGCCAGTGTTATGGAAGCATCGTTTTGTGTATTGAGCTTAAGTGAGGGGTTCATGCCCGGTTCGGCTCATATTGAAGAGTTAGATCCAGAAGGAAATGGGTTAGAAATCATTCGGACTTCACGGGACACAAAGCCGGAGGTTGTTATGAGCAATAGTAGCGGTTTCGGCGGGACTAATGTCTCATTGATTTTCGGCGGCTACAAGAGTTCTTGAATCAGAGTGAACAGATTCCTAGAATCCTGGTGCTGACCTCGGCAACCGGAGGGGGGCACGACGCAAGAGCGCGAACTTTCGAGTCTTGGGTCTGGAAACTTTACGGAGAGAGGGCTGAAGTCAGAATTGAGGAGATTCTTGAAGGTTCGTCGGTTTTGATAAGGTTTGGCGTCTACGTTTACAACTTGATTCAAAGAAGAGCTCCAGTCTTGCACAATCTCTACTGGTGGGTAGCAGAGGGGTTTATGATGCTCAACGCTCGGCTGACACTTTTTGGCTATTCCCATTTCCGTCGCATTCTTTTGGAATTCGAGCCTGATGTTGTTTTCAGTGTGCACGATTCAACTAACCGGGGTTACTTCCGAGTTGCCCGGAGAACAATTCCGGATAGAGAAATCAAATGTGTAACTTATTGCGGAGAATTCTCCGGTGGTCCGGGATTTAGTCGGAATTGGGTCGATAGGGACGTTGATTTCTTCTATGCCCGTACCAGTGAGTCTGCATCCTATGCTGCAACGCTCGGTATCCCTAAGGAGAAAACCAGAATTTTGGGAAATTTTCTACCACCGGAGACTTCCAGTTCCTCTTCTAACGATGAGCGGAAAGCCGAGTTCCGAAAACGTATTCTCGGTTTGGATGGAGATCAGTTCACTGTTTTCTTAGCGGCAGCTGGTTCCGGCGCCAATCATCACCGTAGTTTACTAGAAGTATTGAAAGGCCTTTCTGATTGCCTTCAGGTTATTGTTATTTGTGGAAAGGACGAGCGGCTCTACCGTTCATTGGAAGTGTGGCGGGAGCGTAACCCCGGGCTTCAAATGTTTCTTGAAGGATTCAGCAGTAAGGTTCTGCAGTTAATCGAAGTTAGTAATGTGATAGTGGCGCGTCCCGGTTCAAATACCAGCGCCGAGGCTCTCTATTATGGATGTCCGATAATCTTTAATGGAATGGGTGGATTGATGCCTCAGGAGCGACTTACCCTTCGCTACTTTCTAAAACATAGGGCGGCTGAATTGATCAGCACCGAGAAGGAATTCGAGCAGAAGATACGAGGATGGATCAACTTTTCTGGAGATTATCTTGAATGCCGAAACAACATTCTTTCCTTGAGGACGGATGACAGTCCCGAGGTGATGGTACAAGATTTAGTGAGTCCTTTTCGAAGGATATATGGTAATTCAAGTGAGTGATCAGAAGCAGGAAGCAAGCAATCTGAAGATTGCCTACTTATTCACGACCTTTCCCGTCCTGACTGAGACGACTTTTCAGCGGGAGATACGTATTCTGAAGACTAAAAATATCGAACTTGAGATCTACTCTCTTTGGGGGGGGAAGAAAGAATTCGAGAATTTACCTATTACACGCTTTCGGAAGTTCAAACTGATTTTTCTTTTCTGGTGGTTTCCTTATTGGATGGCGAAGAAGCCGGGTGTTGTCCGAAAACTTTGGGGTGAAGTTCGTAAGATCCCTTTTCACTCTTGGGGTAGCTTATGCGAGACTTTCATTGGATTTTCATTTGCCCTAATATATGCTAACGAATTGAGACAGAGAGCTCCTGGACTAATACATGCGGCTTGGGCGACTATGCCGGCCAGCGCGGGGCTTTTGGTGAAAAATTTAACTGGGATTCCTTATTCGATGGAAGGCCATGCCTATGATGTGTTTCAGAATGGTGGTGCTTGGTTACTCCGTAGAAAGATTAAAGAGGCTGAATTCGTCCGTACTTCCAGTGAATCGACAAGGTCTCGTCTTCTCGAATTCGCTGATGAAAGGGAAAAGTTAATTTTAGTTCGTCGAGGCTTGGATAAGAGGCCCCCGATGTCGGAGATTCGGAATTCCCGTATTCCTCTCCGAATATTGAGTGTTGGGCGATTGATTGAAAAAATGGGCTACTTTGATCAGATCCGACTGTACTCGGAGATCTTGGCTCAAGGCATTGATTTCAATGTTCGAATAATTGGAGGAGGTCCCCTGCTGAGACCTCTGGAGCGTCTGATTCAAAAGTTTGGATTAGAGGGAAAGGTGATCCTATGGGGAAGCCAGCCCTTCGATTCCGTAATTGAGCAGCTAATCTGGGCTGACCTTTTTGTTTATACTGGAATTATATCCAAGGATGGAGATCGGGCAGGGTTTCCCAATGCTGTGGGCGAAGCTATGGCTGCAGGAGTGCCAGTTTTGTCTACTGCCGTGGCTGGGATCCCAGAAGCAATTGAGCATGGACGGAGTGGAATCGTTTGCGATATTCATGAGCCGTTAAGCTGGGTTAATCCGATGAGGCGCCTTCAAATGGACGACGGATTTTATTCCGAACTGAGAAAGGGGGCCCGAGATTGGAT
This sequence comes from Candidatus Moanabacter tarae, assembly GCA_003226295.1. NCBI lineage: Bacteria > Pseudomonadati > Verrucomicrobiota > Opitutia > Puniceicoccales > Candidatus Moanibacter > Candidatus Moanibacter tarae. Next base: position 2,618,284 of record CP029803.1, read on the forward strand.
AGATAGCAATTTTGATGGCTGGAGAAATATAGATAGACTTTATCAGGCATTCCACCAGCACTGTAATTAGAAACAGTGTAAGATCTTTTCCGCGAAACCTAAGGTGTCAGCACCCCTTCTTATCAGTTTCTTTTTTTGTCACTTTTACCCATACTCTGCGGTCAATTTCTCTTCAATCCATCTCGGTTAATAGAAACATCCCCAAGATCTAATGGATCGAGACGAATCACATTCTATTTCCTGAGATTGGGCTTCCTTTTGGTGATAGCCGCGATTAACCGACCTATTGGTTGTCGAATCAACTTAGCAAAATCAGTGTCTCTCTTTGTAATTCCTCATCCGAAAGAGAGCGAAAGTATCTCTTTTGAAAGTGTTTTGCAGTCTCCAGTCTTAGTGGTTTGAGTTTGATCTGAAGCGCATTGACTTTTTCCCCAAGCGGCTTCCATCGCTTCAGGATCGGTTGTTTCTTGTGGAGTCCCATCACCGCTAAGGTTGGGCAGCCCATGGCTGCGGCGAGGTGAGCGGGTCCGCTGTCGCGAGTCATTATTATTTGGGCCTTTTCTAGTATCCATGCTGCCTCTGCTAACCCAGTTAGGCCCGAGAGATTCCATACCCGGCATCCTTTGGAGACGGAATTGACAAAACGATTAACATGGGCGTCCGCACATCCAGAACCGATCACAACGATCTCAAAATTCTTCAATTGATGAAGCCATTGGGCATGCCTAGAAACCATGGAAACGGGCAGCCGCATTTTGTCTCCGTAAGCAGCGAGATGATAGGCGGCGAAAGGCCTGCTCTCGTTCCACCAAGGAAGCAAATCAGTAATCCCTTCCCTTGCTTTTGGATCGGGCGAGATTGATGGGGTTAAAATTTTTGGAGCTTTGATCCCTAAAGGAGCCAGCAGTTCAAAATTATATATTCCCTCGTGTTTTAAACACTCCTTTTTGTGGTTAGGAATGGGATGGCTCAATAGAAAGGGTTCGATCTTTCCGGAGAATCCAATTTGAATAGGAATCCGAGCTTGGCGAGCGGCGATCGCCACAGTGCGATCGTCGTGGAATAGTATTATACAATCAGGGTTAAAATTTCGCAACCTCTCGGCAAGCTCAGATGAACGTGAATTTTCGAGGACTGCTTCCTCTATAGAAATTATCCCGTCAAGAAGGGGGTGACAGTGAAAAAGCGACTCGATCTCATTTCGAATAAGGAGATAAAGTTTTGCCCCAGGGTATGCCTCGCGGATGGGTTTAAAGCAAGAACTGGTGATTACAACATCCCCAATTCTATCCGTCCTTGAAAGGATGATATTTCGGATGTTTTTCAATGGATGTCAGAGTCTGTTGAATTTCACCCTTCGAAAGAGCAGGTTGTTATCGGTATTCAGAGTAGCCGGTTATTTCTGGTCGATTCGTAGATCCCAGTTAATTCTAATACCAATTTCTTCCCATCTGTTCGACCTGAAGGTAGAACTAGATTTGGAGGTTGATTTTTTTACCCTTAGAAGGACGCTGCCTACAGCTCCTAGAGCTTTTTGGCTATGTCGGTAAGTGCCTCGGCAATGATCTCGAGATCTTCGCGAGTATGACGGGCCGAGATTGAGGTTCGGATCATATCTTTTCCGGGAATGACGCCGGGAGAGACGGCCATTACTGAGAATATGCCCTTCTCCATCAAAGAGTGCCACATCCGATAAGTTTTTTCCTTATTCCCCAGAACGATAGGCACCGCGGCGGTCTCACTATTCCAAGTGTCGAGATTAAGTTCCGCCAGCAGGGCTTTATAGAACCGTGTATTTTCCCAAAGCCTTTCAAGATGTTCGGGTTCGGATTGTAGAATATCTAAGGCGGCTTCTGCACAAGCTGCCTGACAAGGGCTTATCCCGGCACTAAAGATGGTCTGCTTCGAATGAGTTCTCAGAAATTCAATGACTTCCTTCGATCCAGCGACAAATCCGCCTGTGCTTGAAAGAGCCTTGGAAAGACTGCCTGTGATTATATCAACTGATTCAGTGACCCCAAGATGATCCACAGTCCCTCTTCCTCCATGCCCCAATACGCCAACCCCATGGGCGTCGTCCACTACGACAAAACAGTTCTGGTACTTGATGACTTCCAGAAACTCAGGGATCGTGGCTATATGACCTTCCATCGAGTAAACACCTTCGATAACAAGAATCTTTGGGGTCTCCTTTTGCTCGAACTGTAGAATGTTGGCCAGGTCCTCAGGACTATTATGACTAAACCGCTCCACTTTGGCTCCCGTCTGAGTGATTCCGCACCAGAGAGATGAGTGTACATTGCGATCAACCAAGATCAGGTCGCCTTTAGAGGCATAAGTTGCCACAGCCGACATGCAGGATAAATACCCCGCCGTTGAGACGTGGCAGTCCTCTTTCCCCAAAAACTCAGCCAATTTCGTCTCTAAATCTATATGATATCGTCTGCTACCATTAGCCAATCTGGACCCTGTTGTACTACTTCCCCAACGGTCTAGAGCTTTTTTACCAGCTTCCAGGACTTTCGGATGGTTGGTGAGTCCTAGATAGTCATTGCTGCTCAACATAATCATCTCTCTGCCGTCGACAATTACGCGCGAGCCCATCTGCTTCTCGATAGTGTGGTACCATGGATTGTATTTCAAACGAAGTTTAGTTGTGTCGTCATCACGACAACGTTTGAAGATAGAACACAGCTCCTCCGAGGTCTGGGCAGGGGACAAAGGCACGGCGTCAAGTTGGAGGCTGCTCATTTCTGCAGATTTTTGATAACAATAAAGTTCACCAGAATACCGAGTAGATAATTCCCATCGGGAAACTACCAGTAAAGATTCCGAAAAGCAGACAGAAAGTGTCCATAACCCGAATCACGCAAATTCAAATTCATCTCTGGGTCAAGATTCTATCTCATCATTCCGGGATTCATACTGGGGCATTTTTAGGCTACCAATAGGACTTGCTGGGCAATTCAAATTGCTCTCTTACCGGAATCAACAGACAAAGCATTTTGGCAAAAAAAGATGTATCGACTGAGATGGGGATTCTATTGGCTTTGGACAAAATACTGTCGGGAAGTGTCGGATGAGAGCTAGTCAGTTGTTAGTGAAGGGGTAAGGATTCCAGTGCGCTATGCAGGTAGGTTCCGTCCTAAACGGGAACATGTTTGCAGAAAGAGGTTACTTATGTAACATCACGGATACAAAATCTGGTTCCGGATGCCGGGATATCCGAGCTTAAGGTTTTAAACGTAACCGATAGTTCAAGGTACTGTGGGGCACCGAATCTGCAGTATGTACCTCATCATGGCCCTACATCTCTCTAGCCACTAACCTGTTGAAATCTAATTATCGATGGACCCTTAGAGATTACGCAACAGCGCATTCGCGTTAGCGGGCCATGAATTTTGTTTAGCCCAACTAATCCCATGACGGCCGATGAGGTCTCTCAAGCCTTTGTTTTTCAAAAGTTTATGAAAGTTTTTAGCGAGCGCATCGGTGTCTCTTTGATCACACAAAAGGCCTGTTTCACCGTCCTTTACTGCCTCGTTGACGCCGCCAAATCGAAAACCGACAACTGGTAGACCAAAAGAGGAGGCTTCAAGATAGCTTAGCCCGAATCCTTCGATACTCCGTTTGTAGGGAACGCTGGTCATCGCAAAAATATCAGCTTGTCGGTAGATTTGGGATAGTTCCTCTTCGTTGACTTCACCAAAGATTTTAATGTTGATGCTGTGATTTTTTGCGTAGGTGACCAGTCGCTTGAGGTAGTGTTTCCGATTAGCGGGTCCGACAATCCAGTAAACTGTCTCCATTCTTTCTTTAAGGGGCAACTTTCCAAGTGCTTCAAGGACGTAGATTTGTCCCTTTCTGGGATAGATGCGCGCGACTGTGAGAATAATTTTGGAATTGGGATCTTTCTCCGGTTCCGAAAGATCACGAGGCAGATCCGTACGCAAGGCATTGGCGGTAACTACTGTTTTCCCATGAAAGTTTGGGAAAAAACTGTCCAAAAGATTGCGGGTAAATCTGGAAACGACAGCAATTCGGTCAGCATTTTGGAGGAAACGGCGAAAAAGAAGGCGGCGGTGGAGAAATGAAGCAAATGAATAGATCTCAGATCCATGAAGAGCAACAACCAGTTTGGCTGGTTGAATTAAGGGTAGGAGTTGAAGATAAATCATGGAATGAATAAAACCTGGTTCGGGGAGAAAAAGAATGCTTCGACTGATTTCCTTTCGGTGGCGGATAAGGTAGTAGACAAAGGCAAACGGAAACATAAATCCAAATGAGAAACTAACGGGAAGAGTTCGAACTGTATAAGGAAAATGGCGTTTGTTAACCTTGGAAGCAGAAGGTGCCCATACCGTGACTTCGTAACCTTTTTCTTGGATAGATTTGGCCATCTCCTGTACGTAAATCGCAATACCTGATTTACGTGGATAGAACTCATGGGTGATAATAATCACCGGAGTGCGATTAGCGGGGCGCTCTCGAATTTGGTCGTTGCGCATCGGGAGAAATCGTTATTCTACGTTTCCTTGATGAATCGGCAGAGTGAAGTGCGAAATGGCTGTCAAGAGTTGTAAACGATGAAGATCTTGATCTTGCAAGATTTTCTACGTGGAGGTGGCACCGAGCAACAGGTAGTCTTCCTAGCGACGTATTTCAAGAAGGAAGGACACGAGGTAGTTCTATTAACCTTTCGACCTTCGGGTCGTTTAATCGGTCGATTAGCCAATTCTGGAATACACTGTTACTCGCTGCAGAAATTCGATTTGGGCCTCTCATTTTTTGCTCCAGGAATCTTTGCAGCACTGCGAAACGAGGCCCCTGATGTCATCCTGTGCATGGGGAGAATGGCAAATTATTACGCGGGCCTTATCCAGAGGAAAAATAGAGAAATTCCCGTTGTCGGTTCAGTTCGAACAGGGAAGAAGGTGTCTGTTTTGTACCGTTGGTCACTTAGGCAGGTGAGGGCAATTATTGTAAATAGCCTATGGTGGCATAATCAGTTGGAGAGGATTGGGGTTAATCTGGATAAGGTAGAACTTATTTACAATTCAATGGTTTTGTCTGTCGATAGAAAGATTGACAATACGGAGAGAAATCGTCTCCGCAGTCAGTTCTGTGTTGGGCCTTCGCAATGTGTCTTTTTGAATGTGGCCAATTTTCGAAAAGGAAAGCGGCAGCAACGGTTGATTCGAATTTTTTCCAGACTTCGGGGGACCTGTGATTGGCAGCTCTGGTTCCTCGGTGAGGGCAGGGAGCTCAGGCGATGCCAGAAGACTGCGCGAACATATGGAATTGATAAGCAGGTCCGATTCTTTAACTTCAGCCACCAACCTCGGATTTTCTACGGTGCCTCCGACGTGGCGGTTTCCGCATCCGTTGAGGATTCGCTGCCAAATTTCATAATCGAAGCACAGGCAATGGGGTTGCCGGTGATTGCTTCGGACACAGGCGGGGTTCGAGAGTCCTTCCTCCCTGGTGGATCGGGTCTCCTAATACCCTCCGATGACGATACGTCTTTTCACAGAGCTCTAATGCATCTGAAAGCTAATCCTCAGCTACGAGAGAAATTCGGAAAAGAGGGAATAAGCTACACAATGAAACAATTTTCTGGCGAAAAGCAGGCGAGGGAGGTCCTGGATCTTTTAAAAAGAATTGTAGAGGCCAATAAATTATGTGCTTCCAGTCTCTAGATAGATTGATTATCACGAAAGATGAGGCTTAAAGGGTGACAACGAATTTAACGGGTAGAAAGACAGCTCAGCCCTTCAAAAGTGGTCAGATATTTCGGATATCGGGGTGGCGGCGGGTAGTTTTTTGGCCGCTCAATTTCCTAGTCAGACTTTATCTTTCAACTCTTCGGTTCCGAGGTTCGTCTGAGACACTTGGGAATCTTAGGAATTCGTCTGAATCAATGCTCTTAGTGGCATGGCATAACCAGTCTCTTGTGATGTCTGAAGTGCTCCGACGGTTTCGAGACTTAAGTCGGATCTGTTGCTTAGTGAGTCCCAGCCGCTTCGCTGCCTGGGAAGAGGCTTTTCTTGCATCAATGGGATATGTTACGGTCCGAGGTTCAAGCAGTCGTAGGTCTATCGCGGCAACGAGGGAGATTGTTGCGCTATCTGAGGAGGGTTACGATATGGCGATAACGCCCGATGGTCCGAGTGGGCCTCGATACGCTTTCAAACGTGGAGCACTATTCCTTGCTAGGATTACCGATGCTCCTATTTTGATTGGCAGTACAAGGGCTAATTGGGCATGGCGCCTAAGAACCTGGGATCAACATCTGATTCCTCTTCCCTTCGCCAAAGTTCATCTTTCGGTCTTATCATGTCCCCGGTTTTCGAGGCTTGGAGTTGGCTCAGAAAAGGAGGCTGCTCATTTTCTAACCAATCGGCTGATGGAAATCTCTGATTCCCAATGGAACGCCTTTCGCGACAGTAAGACCGACTCGGAAACCAACAATAAATAGGAATATTGCTGACGTCATCAATAGCAGGCTAATAACGCAGTACACCCGCTACGGGTGTTGGTGTGATGAATCACCGATTATCAGGATTGATAGCCTAGCACACAATAAGTCGTTTATACAATTCTTAGGAGGAGATATTCGAAAATATCTGTCCAACTGTAAAAGGCAACATTGACTTGTCCGGAAAGTCATAGACCTTTCATGAATGGGTGCTTTCATGCTGGTCTCGAATAGGTTTCTAGAGAACCCTTCTACCCGTGGGAAAAGGGCCATTCGTGAGGCCATGCGTCGTCAAGGTCACCTCGTACAGGCCGAGATCAATACTCAAAATCATCTCCTCTTTCTGTCGTCGAAACGCTATCGACCTCTTCAGCTTTGGCAAAGTCCCAATAGCGATGACTTCTGTGCTGGAGTGGGGACATTCTTCAACCGGAATCGGGAGGGCCCTGAGAGCCTTTCTTCGTTATATGCCAGATTTTCGATTGAGCATCCACTCCGGTTCACACTTTCTGGGACCTTTTGCCTTATAGTGTTCAAACAGGGACGCCTCTACGTCATTCAGGACCGTTTAGGCCTTTATCAGATCTTCACTAACTCCGAGCTGGGTATATGGTCCAATCTTTTGGTTAGTCTAGCGTTGGTCACTCCAAGGCTGAGTCCATCTCGTCAAGGCCTTTATGAGTATATCTTTCGTGGAGCCAGCTTCGGCGGTGATTCGGTTGTAAAAGAGATTAAACGGTTAAGAGGGAATTTCATTGCGCAGCTTGAACCTACGGTTCATCGCCATCCTCGGTCTCCCCCGCTTGATTTAGGGACTAAGCAGCCTCCAGATGTCGTTTGCTTGGAAAACTGTCTCACCCGTCTGCGAGAACTGTTCAAAGAGATTGCACAGATTTATGGTGACTCGATCACCTGTGCACTCTCAGGTGGCTACGACACTCGATTGATGCTCGCGCTTTTGTTGGAAAGCGGTGTAAGACCGAAACTTTATACCTATGGGCGTCCTTCTAGCCCAGACTTGAAAACTGCACATCTAATTGTTCAACGGCTTAAACTCGAACTCGATCACTTCGACCGTGAGGTTGAACCCTTGCCTAGTCTAGATGAATTCCCGGGACTGGTCGACAGGAATTTCATGGCATTCGATGGCTGTCCGGAACAAGGCATCTTGGACAATGGAATGGACTTAAAGACGCGCCTTCAGAGAGCACAGAGTGGAGGGTTGGTACTAAACGGGGGCGGCGGCGAAATTTTCCGTAATTTCTGGGAACTACCCGACCGAGAATTATCGCCGCGTGACTTCATAATAAGTTGTTATGGAACCTACGATCCTCGTATTACAACATCCCAATTTTGTGAAGAGGAGTATCTTGAAAACTTTGAGAAAAAGATCCTAAAAGAATTAGATCTGCGTGGTAACGGTCTCTTATCGCGTGAGGCAATTGAACAGCTTTATCCCCGGTATCGCTGTAAGTACTGGATGGCGAAGAATCACGCCATAAACCTCAGATTTACCGAATCGCTTTTGCCTTTCCTTCACTATAATGTGATCGATGCCGCCATGAGAGTTCCGGTAACTTTTAAGTTCCACGGACGTTTCCAAGCGAATCTTATAAGCCTAATTAACCCCGATTTAGCCGCTTTACCTTCGAGTTACGGCCATCCGTTGACCCCTCGTGGGCGACCTTTGTATAAGAGGATGGGAAGCCAAGTGGTTATGCATGCCCCTCCGGGCATTCGTCAATTTGGATTGCATAGTTTCATACGCTACCGTGATTGGAATCGGCCGAGTATTCTGGAAATGGAGTTTGTTAAGGCGATTATGGAACCAGACTTCCCAACTCTCTCCAAATACATTTTTTCGGGAAAAGTGCGTAACAACCGGACCTTTAATCGAATATGTACCCTGGAATACTTTTACCAGAAGGTGGGAGTTAGATAAAACAACCGTCCTCCATGCGGAAAATATTGTCGCACCTATTGGCCAGGGCCATATTATGAGTGACAATTAGTACAGCATGTCCTTTTTCGGCTGCGAATCGGTAGAGAAGGTCGAAAACTGAAGATGAATTAGCAACGTCGAGATTCCCGGTCGGTTCATCGGCAAGGATTAAAGAAGGAGAATTAGCAAGGGCGCGGGCAATTGCCACTCGTTGCTGTTCACCTCCCGAGAGCTGAGTGGCAAGGCGATCTGCCTTGTCGTCGAGAGCAACGTCAACCAGAAGGGAAAACGCACGATCTTTCATCTCCTCAGGATTTAAAGTGTTTTGTTTCCGCATAGGAAGCATCACGTTTTCAAGGACGGAGAATTCCGCAAGGAGGAAGTGAAACTGAAAAACGAATCCAATATATTCATTGCGAGCTTTAGTCCGCTGTTCGTCAGATGCGTTAGCCATAGGATCTCCGCGTAAACAAATCTCGCCAGAATCGGGTCTATCCAGGAGTCCAGCTAGATAGAGGAGGGTGCTTTTGCCGCATCCTGATGGTCCGACGATAGCGTGTACTTTTGAGGCATTTAAAGTGAAACCAACATTCTTCAAAATCGGAACCCGATTTGATTTCTCTCCAAGACTGTGCTTGATATCGCTGCAGGTGAGAACGATCTCAGACGAGACATTGGCCTTTGGTTGGGATTTCATCCTGAGGTTTCACGGATGATTCCGGCAGGCTCAATCCGTGCTGCTTTTTGAGATGGGAAGTAGCTAGCGACTAGAACAACCACGGTGGCGGTAATTATGGCTGCAATATAGTGGTAGAAGCTCCAATGAACAACGATGTGGTCGACAGTAAATACTCCTTGGATGTTGATCGGAATTTTCGATGCAAGGAATGTAAGAATACTGCCGCATATACACCCAACTACAATTCCTACGGCGAGAATAATTCCTCCTTGGATCAGAAAGATTAGAGAAACATCTGTCCGTGTGTAACCTATCGAGCGGAGTATTGCAATCTCACGTCTTTTTTCCATGACGATTATGGCAAGAGTATTAAACATACCCAATCCAGATATGATGATGATTGTAGAAACTGTTAGGGCAGAAGAAATTTTGAGAGCTCGAAATACTTCCAGGGATGATCTCTCTCTCTCTTGCCAACTTGCAACGATATGTCTTAGGACGCGCTCCATTCGATAGGCGTCCTCTGGGGCTCGTTCTTTGTCAAAGAGGTTGACCTGAAGAAAAGAAGCTCCATGTGGGCGCTTTAGGACATTGCGGGCCTGGTCAATGTGAAGGAATATTCTAGTTGCATCGAGCTGTGAAATCCCGGTTTCGAAGATTCCGCTTAGGCGGAATCGATAGTTTTTTCCGAGGGACCAGGCAATGGCTGTGTCACCCGTTTCAATTCCGAGACGACTTGCAACTAGACTTCCTGCTAGGAATCCAGTGGGCGATTCACGAAATCTCTTGAGGCTTCCACTAATGATTTGATCCTCAAGATCAGAAACCATCAAGTGTCTTTCTAGATCAATGCCATAGACATCGACAGGCCTGGAACTACCTCCACTGATTAGGTCTACCGTACCTCTCAGAACTGGAGATATACCCGAAACATTTCGAAACTGTCGGACGGCATCTATCACTTGCTCCGAATTTGTGATCCCGTGTACATAATTCTTGCTTTTTCGATGGGCGTAGTAAAACCCCCCTGCTTCTCCAGGGGAGCTATCCACTGACATGCTTCTGAGGGTATCCTGGAGTTTATCTGAAATTCGGATGACTCCGTTTGTTCCCCAAATTGATTCGATGAATAATCTCTCGAAACCGCTCGTGTGCGCTTGAGCAAGAATGAAAAGACTGACCCCAACGATAACCCCGGTGAGGCTCATCAACATTGCTCGGCGCCTCGACTGGAGGAAGCACAGGGCGATTCTGAAATTTGAGGACATCAAGGGGAAACCCTTCGGCTTACAACCTTACTTTGGATCCTTCTCGGAACCTATCTAGCTCTTCGACGATCACTGATTCTCCCTCTTCAAGTCCCTCTAAGATTTCGACGAGGTTGAGACTCTCATATCCAATCTTAACTGATCGAAGTTCAACAACTCCTTCATTTACCACGAAGACGCTGTTGTCGAGGAGAGCTCGATGGGGTATAACCAAAGCATCTTCCCGTTCTCCGATGATTATACTTACTTCGCCCGTTAGCCCAGGAGTTAACCGTTCCGGTTCGAGGTTAAGGTCAAGAAATATACTGTATCGTTGCGAAGTTGGGTCAGAAGTTGGGAGGAGCTGGGTGACCCGACCTTCTAAAATTTCGTTACCATATCCGAGAAGGCGCGCGATAACATGTTGGCCTGCTTCTACTTTGGAAAAGTCCTCTTCACTGATGCTAGCCTCTACACGTCGTTCTGTGGCAAGGACTTCTGCGATCACACTTCCTGGGCCAATAAGATCACCCTCATGAGAATAGACATGGACTATGGTCCCATTAATAGGGCTCATGACCGACATCTTCTGGAGTTGTCGATTTTTTGTTTCAATACTTGTTTCAAGCTTCTTTAGTAGCTTATCGTTGTCGATTTTCTGCCGTTCCCTCCTCTCGTACAGTTCGTCAAGTTGGCGCTGTGTTGTTTTAAGCTTTGTCAAAGATACACTTCCTTTTTCGTGTAATTTATTTTGAGTTTTTAACACCCCTTCTTTTGCTTTGATTGCGAACTTTAGTGAGGATCCGAGGGCAAGGTGCTTCTCGTGGGCCTCTTTATCTATGTTGATTGATTCAATTGCCAAGTCGATATCATCAGTGTCAAGCTGAAGCAAGAGATCCCCCTTGTTGATCACTTGTCCGATTTCCATGTTTGTTGCTTCAACCTTCCCTCCAAGTTCGGAGCGAACTCTCATTCTATGGGCTTCTTTAATTCGAAGAGTACCCGAGACTGCACCAATAGCGTTACCTTTGACTACGAGCTCAACATACGCGGAGGGGCGTGACAATCGAAGTGTGACAAGGGCTACGCCGCTTAGGACGATGATTACAACAAACAGGATGAGGGGGGAACGTATCTTCATGGGTCCTTTGGTAGTGTTAGGAAGTCCATGGCGGGATCTTTTCCAATATATGCAAGAAATTGAGACACCTTCTTAAGAAAACGGGTACGGGCTAAGAAAATCGAATCTTCCCGATTCTTAAAGTTCAGTTGTTTCTGAAGAAAATCAATCTCGGAGATGATGTTATTCTTGTTGTCAGCAATAACTTTCTCGTACTGCTTTTTATCCAAGGTAAATCTTTTTTCATTAAGATTAAGAGCCTTAAAGTCCATTCCGAGGTCTGAAACCTGTTTTTCCGCTTCGTTTCGGAATTCTTCACCCATGTTTCTGAGTTGGGATTCAAGAATTCGAATCTGGGCTTCCCTAGCGATCCTTCTCCCCTTGTTGGCAAAGCCTTCAAAGATTTGCCATTTTACCTGTAATCCACCGAAATAAACAAGTGTGAGTACGTCATTGCCGGCCTTAGTATCTCTATGTTCCTGATTCGCTCGGACAAAGATGTCGAAACTGGGGCGGTTGCGGGCTCGATCAATGGTGAGACCGTGCTTTGCTCTTTCAATCTCATTTACTTTTATAACCCAAGTAGAACTGTCTGCCAAACCCGAATTGAGAAAGGCTTCAAGTAACTCGGAGACCCGAGTGTGAGAATAAGAGACTTTGGGAACAGTGGATGGGAATCCCTGAATTTCCCAGTCGTCGGATCCGGTAATGAGATTAAAGCGACGCAAAGCCCTTTCGATTGTGGTGCGTTTGCGTTCGATTTTGAGAAGAGTTTCCTCGAGTCCAAGTTTCGTTCTTTTGTAATCGTCTTCCGATACATGGCCGATCTCTTTCCTCTTGCTCTGGTCTTCAATCCGCATTCTGAGGAGGCGCTCTTCAAGACTTCGATTTTCCATAGAGCTACGAAGAAGAATAAGATCCAGGAAAATGTCTCTGATTTGCTCCACCAAATTCAAGTACGATTGCTCATAGTTAACCTTGGATCTAGAGACGGATAGTTTGCCCAATTGATCGTTTGCGGATATTGCTCCCCAACGAAAGATAGGTTTCTCTGCCTGAACCGCAAATCTCCCAGCGGCGGTCTCTGTTTTTACGCTGTTGGCCCTGTCTCTAACGGCGTATCCGCCATTTACAACGAGACGAAGATTAGCGTACTTCTCGGCCGAGTAGACTAGGGCATCTCCCTCCGACTCACGAATTCGTTCGGCTTGCAACTCCAGAGAAGGAGCCTGTCTGTTCGCAGAATCATAGATTTGGGCTAGTTTTGGATAAATATTCTCCGGAGTGATGAGGATTTCCTGCGGTTCCGTCAATTGGAGGGGAGCGGAAAGAAAAAGACAGTATCTCAAGGAGTTGAGAATTTGCGAATAGCGAAGCATTTATCTAATTAACCTATGGAATTTATAGCAGTATCTTTCCCCGGATTTCCTGAAAAATCTAGCCACCAAAAGTAGGTTTCGAAGCTTCCCGGCCCCTTCCCCAATCGGGCCCCTTACTGAAGATAATCTAGGGCTAGGACTCCACCCTTCGGTTTTCGAAGGAAATGGCCCATATCGCAAGAGAATTCGTAAAATAAAAATCAACACAGAGGTAGGAGAAACAATCCAACAACTCACGTTAGAATAGGAATATGCTTATGTGTTAGGGGCTAGTATGTGGATCTTGCACTCCTTAGGGTTGTGATCAAGTTGCTGAGATTCGTTCACCTGAATAAGCTAAATAGTGTCCATATAAATTCACGTCTGCAGGAGAATCAAGACTTGACCATTTCATGTGCCATCTCATACCCTTCGTCCTGGCACAACGGCCGGTCGATCAGTTTCTAGAACACGATGGAAGATCGAAAGTCAGCGGGGTTTTTTTAAAAATATTCGGCATGGCCGCAGTTGTGGAATTTGTCTGCCTGGTGGGGCGCTATTATGAAAATGCGTTTGTTCTTTTTGGATCCAGGAGCAAACGTCTGAGTTTTACCATTTGAGTTGCTTGAGGAAGTAAAGGTAGAGCCGGATCCAGACCTTATCCTGAAAGTGCTTAATGATTTTCAGGACAGGGAGCTCATTAGCACTTTATTTGTCCTAAACCTGAAACCCTTTCTTTGTCTAGAAGACTATTCAAGAATCAAGATCGGTAGAGTTCCTTCGATAGAATAGATCTGAACCCCTTTTTATTATTCGACCAGAAGCACCGAATCTCTCTGAATCCTAACACCTAAATCTGATTTCACAAATCTCTTGATAAAAATTTACCGTATACCCTTTTGGGGGGCGCTTCTGATTTCGGCGCTTCCAATTGGATGGATTCTCTACCTTATAGTGAATTCCTACTCGAGCTACGTTACGCTTACTCGGTTTGGAGGCTATGGTATTGAAAACGCGCCACCTTTTACGAGTGAGCTAATGAGGTTTTTTGTTCGCAATCAATTGCACAGGATTCGTCTCAGAATATTGGCTCCTTCGATGCCGGAGGAAAGCACTCTTCCCCTTGTCGAACTTTTCATTGGTGCTGGCAGCCAGGAAAGGCTGAACAGCAATCTCCCGGCTAGTGGAAAGTCCCAGCACTACCCGGCTTACTTAAAATGGGAAGGCGAATTGCACAGGGTCAATGCACGGTATGTAGGGGATAACCACTGGCACTGGCTTTATGAGCAAAAATCGTGGCGGATCAAAACCGTCAAGTCTCAACTTATTAATGGAGCTCGAGAATTTAACCTAAAAAATCCTAGAACGAGAATAGCCTTCAACGAAGCAATCTCAATGGAGCTAGCAGCGAGTGTCGGTCTTATTGCACCGCGGGTTTTCCCGGTCCGCCTGGTGCTGAATGGGGAATTCCATGGGGTTTATCTTTGGCAGGATGTAATCGACGAAACGGTTCTGAAAAGATCTGGGCGTTCGATTGGCAGTCTTTACGATGGTGACGGTGCATCTCGTAATGTCAAAACGGGGGTGAGTGCTCTTTGGGAGGATGAAGTTTGGTGGAGAAAAGATATTTGGCAGGATTCAAAGTCGCAGTTCGATCGGACAGAGATTCGTGAACTTATCGCGCAGGTCAACGAGGACTCCCTTCTGAGTTTCTACGAATTCGCCACCCGAAAACTCCATCAAGATCATTACACCACATTTGTTAGTTTGGATAATATCCTCGCCGGAGGTCATCACGATTTTAACCATAATCACAAACTCTACTTCGACCCTGGAACTGGGAGAATGGAGCCGGTTGCCTGGGACACAGACGCATGGCAATTCCGTAATGTTTGGTTGGATTGTGCGCACAACCCTTTGCTAGTAAACTGGAAATTGATTCCCCAGTTAGATCATCAACGACTGAAGAAATTGCACTCTCTGATCGTTGATGGCCCCCTAACGGAGGAGAATGTAATTCGACGAATCAGCGAGTACGATCTTAGGGTTAGGGAGAGTTTGGAAGCCGACTTCAGGAAAGATTACAAGTATTGGAATGCGCTCGAATTCTTGAAATTCAAGGTGTATCCCATGCTCGTCTATGGAATAGAAGCGTATGTTGAGCAGGTGGATTATTATCGAGAAGGTGTTAGAAAGAGGTTTAGATTCCTGAGGGACTATCTCGATGATTGTTCAGTTCGCTATCAAGTTTCTCGTAGTTCCGGAGAGACCCTCTTAACGGTTGCTTCAGCAGGGAAGGTAGCCGCAGAACTAGACCGGATCAGAATTAAGGGTACCTTTGATGAAATCCACGTGTATAGGGATAAAAATTTAAATGGAAGGTTGGATGATAGTGACGAATTGCTCACTCTGGCCCGCTCTGAATTGGGGATTGCAACTGTTAGTCTCTCCGATTTGATATATCCAGGTTATAAAAAAGAAGGAGTGAGTCCTCATCGCTCTCAGTTCCTTTTCGGACCGTACGACTATCTTTCTTCGCCTCTTCCGTTTACCTATATTCTGAGTGTGGCGCAAGGAGCGATAGAAAAGGTAGAACTCGATTGTAATAACGTCCTAACTGGAGTGCCGGTAGAGGTACAGGAAACGGTGTTAACGGAAGATTTATTTGAAGCTACCGTTTCCCTCCATCCCTGGGCCCTACCGGGAAGAACTAATTGAAATTGCCAAGTATAGGGTTTGTTTACCTGGTCGCAGTAGTTGTGAGTACGGCGGCGTTTTTGAATTGGACCGGGTCGATTCCTTGGTATGAGGAGTCGAAATTCACGGGTGAGCGAATTAGGAAACAGGCGCGATATTTG